>JAZDOF010001065.1:0-4134 GCA_043799015.1 Pseudomonadota bacterium
GCCCGGCTTGAGTGTAGGGACTATGGGTTCCTCAGCGTGTCAATCTTCCGGTCGAACCTTTCGGTTCAATGAAACCGGTGCCTGTGGTATACATTCTATGTGCACCCAAATCAACGCTTGGGAATCCGCTGATCGGATCCTGAAGCGACTGTGTCCGTCGTCGAATAAAGATATCCCGGTGCCGTTGTTTGGCTCTCGAGGCTTTGAAGCAGTTGTTGGAACACGGGATGCGGTTTGTGGCTTCTTGCCGTGGGCCGGCACGGCCTTCAGAAGGGTAAAGAGGTGCTCATGAGCCACAATTCAAAAGGCAGGAAAAGGACCAATAGGTCGGCTGGAATGGCAAAGCGCGCAAGCTCGAGACATGAGGCCTCCGACCCCATGCAGAGGCTACGAGAGAACGCCAGGCTAATCTACGAGGAAGCCAAGGAATCAGGCCGGATAGGCAGCATATTGGAGGAAGCACGTAAACTCGCCGAGGAAGCCAAGGCATCGGACTCAAGCATCAGCACCATCTACTGGTTTCCTCATGACGAGGAAGTGCACCTCATCATGATTGATGAGAATCTGGTTCCGTCGGGAGAAGAACGCGTTCAACCGTTCTATTTCGATTCCACCGTCACGGACCCGGTGCCGTCCGGCATAGCCGTTATCGGACCTGCTGAGTACCAACGGTTGCGTTTGCCGCGAGGATGGGGGAGTTGGGACGATGGGCAACAAATCGCGTAGCTGAGGAGTTGTTCATGTTTTGGCGAGATGCGTTCTTCAAGCAGGCATGGAGCGATTACACGGTTTTTCAGGCAATGAACGGAAGTCCCTACCCTCGATGCCATATGCTGCATTATCTCCAAATGACGACGGAAAAACTCGCCAAGGGCTTCCTATGCGACTTTTCCGGGGAAGATGCACCTTCAAGGAAGACACATATTGCGTTCTCTCTTTTCTTAAGAGTCAGCAAATCCAAAGGGAGCTTCCATCAACTACTCGGTTACGAGCGCAACAGCCCTCGCTATCGTGCATATGTGGACACTCTATTGCCGCTTGCAGAAAGGATCGAGCATCTCGCGCCCGTGGGAGGCAATCTCAATCAGATGAATCCCGAGTATCCATGGGTTCATGACGACGGAAGAGTCAGATGCCCGGCCGAATGTGATTTCTCCGATTTCAGCAGAAAAGACATAGTAAGAATGAACAGATTCATCTCCGACCTTTTCCGCGTTTTCGATTTCAGATAGAAGGGCACGAGCGGAAATCATCGGTCTGTACGCCAAAGGCCCGCACCCCTCTCAGCCGTGCAGGGATGACGAATCCCATGCTTCGCGGTTCCACTGTCAACTGAGAGATGCCTCTTCTCGGCTCGACGTCATCCTTCACCATATCTATATTTTTTCCGCCCAATGAACTTCCCCATAAGCATCATTCCCAGATAGTCTTGACACCATCTCGCTTTTCAGCTAATTTGAAAAATCTCATTTTTCGGCGTTCCGGTTTCGGCGAGGACGAACGGAGGTCCGTATGATTGTAGCCAAACCCAAGTCATTTACCGATATTTTGGACATGGTCGGGGAATTCCCCCGTGTGCTGGTGGCGGGCTGCGGAACCTGCGTGGCCGTGTGCCTGGCCGGGGGTGAAAAGGAAGCCGGCATTCTTGCATCCAAGCTTGATTTGGCGAGAAGCCGACAGGGGAGTGAATTCAAGGCCGTCTCCGCAACTGTGGAGCGTCAATGCGATCGGGAATTCCTGCGCCTGTTTGCCGAGCATATTGAAGAATCCGATGCGGTGGTTTCTCTTGCGTGCGGCGCCGGCATTCAGTTTCTTGCTCAAATGTACCCGGACAAGCCGGTTTTCCCCGGAGTTGACACAAGTTTCATAGGGGTGAACGAAGGTGCCGGTGTTTGGGCTGAACGTTGCCGCTCCTGCAATCAATGCTACTTGGGGATTACCGGTGGAATTTGCCCGGTCACCATGTGCGCGAAGGGTCTGCTCAACGGGCCGTGCGGCGGTCCCCAAAACGGGAAGTGCGAAACCGACCCCGAAAGGGATTGCGCATGGGTGCAGATCGTAGCCCGCCTGGACCGGCAATCTCGTCTGGATCTTCTTTCTACCATCGTTCCACCCCGAGACCATTCACGACAAGAATACCCGGCAAGGATCGTGCGCCGGGATTACCAAAAGGGCTTTGCAGGTGACTGAACAGCTCCCTTGAACCTCCCAACGGTAGGGAGTTCAAAATTCCGTCGGTGAAAAGGTTGGATATGGACGCTGAAGTGTTGATCATAGGCGGCGGCATTGCCGGGCTATGGTGCGGCCGCGAACTTGCCCGCCGCGGCATCGGCTCGGTTATAGTGGAAAAGGCCCCTCACTTGGGCGGACATGTCGCTGATTTCGCGTGCAAGGCAACCCGCGGATGTCAACGATGCGGCGCCTGTTTGCTGGAAGACGCTATGGAATCGGTGACCTCGTCTTCGCACATCAAGGTGATGACGCGGACGGAACTCACTCGCGTTTCCGGAGTGGGCAAGCGCTTTGAAACGACCCTGTTTAGGCGCCCCAAGCGAGTGCATGTTGAAGGGACCGATAATGCATCGGCTCTGCTCGATTTGTGCCCGAATCCGCCGGCGTTGATCCAATCGCCTTTCGACAGGGGCTTGGATATCGACGAAAAGCATTGCCTGTTTTTTGTCGACGGGTCGTGTAAGGAATGCCTGGACCGATTGCCCTCGGGTTCCGTCGATCTTGAAACCGCTGCAGTGGAAGTCCCGGTGACGGCGTCCGCAGTCGTTGCGGCCTGTGGATTCAAGGTCTTCGATCCCCATGAGAAGCCGAGATTCGGTTACGGCAGGGTCTCGAACGTGCTGACGGCCCACGAACTGGAATCGCTTCTAAGATACGACGAATTCGGCCTCAACGGTCGGAGTGAAGGCCCCGGATCGGTGGCATTCATCCAATGCGTTGGAAGCCGGGATGTCCGGATAGGCCGAAACTATTGTTCAAGAGTTTGCTGCGGCTATGCCCTGCGATTGGCCCGCCTGCTTCGTTACAAATACCCCGGCACGGAGTCGTCCATATTCTTTATGGATATCCAAACGTTTGAACGGAACTTTGAAACGCGCTTTCGAGAAGCCCGAGATGAAGTGAGGCTGGTTCGAGGCATACCCTCCGAAGTGAAATCCGGACAGGATGGAAGGCCGGTTCTCGTTTACACCGGCGCCGACGAGTCCAGAAAGGAAGAGGCCTTTGACTTGGTCGTGCTGAGTGTGGGCATGTCTCCTGATCCGGCGGTAACCGCCCTGGGCCGGCAATTGGGTATGGGAGTTAACGGCGAGGGGTTCTTGGGGTCGGACTTGGATGATGTCGCCACGGATGCTCCGGGTGTGTTTACGGCAGGCGCGGTGCAAGGGCCGAGATCCATCGAGCAGACCGTGTCTCACGCGATCCGGGCGGCCGGTAGCGTGGCCGCTTATATATCCGCCCGCGGATGAACGGAGGACGTGACCTGTGATGCTGCATCCCGCCGATCTTGGAACTTTGAAGGGCACGCCCATTCCGGAGGTCCGAAACCTGAAACGTGTGCTGGTCATGGGTGACGGCCATGGGGCACGGTTGCTTTCGGATCGCCTGATCGCCGAAGGTCTGGACGTTTTGATCCACGGACCCTCCGGCAGCGACTTCGGTCATCTTCCGATAATCCCCTCGGACATGTCTCTTGAAAAAGTAAGTGGGTTCGTGGGCTGCTTTGATGTGCTGTTTCGAGGCCCGGCAGGCGTGGTAAAGGAATCCGTGGGACATATCGTAGTCGCACGGCCCCCGCGTTTGGAAGCGAATTTCCGAGACTACGGATTACAGCCCTCCGAAAGAGTGATCTCGCTTACGGACCTGGAAAACATGCCGCCTTCGTGGTCCCCGCCGAGAGGAGAAGGCGCCCGTTGGATCCACATCGCGTTTCTATTCGGGATTAAGGGTGAACCCGGCCCCGAGAGCTTCAACCGACTCCTTACCGCTGTCGAAAGAATGGTGCAAAACGAAGGTGTGCAGACCTACGTGTTCCTTCGCCATGCCAAGGTGGCGGGATTCGGCCTGGAAAGTCGGTATGGAGATCTGAGACGCAAGGGCGCCTTGTTTCTGAAAGTCGAACAA
>JAZDOF010001073.1:0-2653 GCA_043799015.1 Pseudomonadota bacterium
CCAGCGCCGGCTCCTCACGGAAAACGGTATTAAATCAAGTGTGATTTCAATGCCATCATGGGAGTTGTTCCTTGAGCAACCCAGGGAATACCGTGATACCGTCCTTCCGCCCGATGTCAAAGCCCGCGCGGCAATTGAAGCGGGTACCCCGATGGGGTGGCGCGAATGGGTTGGAGATGCGGGCGACATCATTGCAATCGACCATTTTGGGGCATCGGCCCCCGCACCGGAGTTGATGAAGCGCTTCGGATTTACCGCGGACAACGTGGTTGAACGGATCAGGGCGTTGTTGGGAAAGTGAAACTCGTAAGGTAGGCAAATGTCGTCGCTGGAAATCCTTCCGGATCTCTTTTTCATTAGACGGGGATATCTCAACGGCAATCATTTTGCCTTCAGATCGGAAGATCCGGTACTCATCGACACCGGTTACCTGACCCACTTCCCGGTAACCGAGGGCATTATACGAGGACTGGGCGTCGATATCTCCCGAACTCGCCTGATCGTGAGTACTCATGGTCATAGCGACCACGTTGGAGGGAATCGAATAATCCAGGAGAGGTCCGGCTGCGACATTGCCCAGCACATTATAGGAAAGCATTTCACGGATACCAAGGACTCCTGGGCGACATGGTGGAGATACTACGCCCAGGATGCCGAATTCTTCAATTGCACCAGAGCCTTGGATGACGGAGACGTGCTATGCATCGGTCCTTACGAGTTTGAAGTCATTTATACCCCCGGACACTCCGCTGACGGCATAGTCTTATTCCACAGGCCGCAAGGACTGCTTGTCTCCTCGGATACGTTGTGGGAACATGACATGGCCGTCATGACCGTACGCGTCGAGGGCAGTGGCGCTCTTTTCTCGATGAGGGATTCCCTCGAAAGGTTGAAGTCCCTGGACGTAAGGACCGTTTGTCCCGGTCACGGCGAAGTGTTTACGGACTTTCGCGGCGCTATCGGCAGGGCCGAGCAGCGAATTGACCGATTCATAAGTGATCCCTCCGCAGTAGGCTATGATCTTCTCAAGAAGATCATAGTTTACACGCTGATGATGAAGGAAGGCTTTCAGGAGCCGGAATTCCTTCCATACCTCTTGAACACCCCGTGGTTCCGAGAAACGGTGGACTTCTACTTCGACGGCCGATACGACCGGATCTTCCAGGACGTCATGGAGGCTTTGGTAAAGAAACGCGTCGTGCTGCGCGCCGACGGCCGGTTGAGCACCACCATCGAACCTTGATATAGCGCGCAGTCACCCGGAAGGCGCTTTTGAAACGCGCTGCTCCCCTTGACTGTTGCGAATGCATAGAGCAATGTCGGTTTGCCTACCCTTCCTTCGGTGAGGGATTCTCTCAAAGGCCCCGACCGGTTCGTCCGGGAGCCGAACCCTAATGGTATGTAACGGCAATAGGGTACAGGGATTGCTACGACCAAGCCTCTTGCCCGCCTCCTTTATGGAACGTCGAGCCTTCGGTCGCAGTGGATTTCGGCATCCAGCGCGCTGGGATGAAAAAAAGGAGTAATCTGTGGAGAATATACCGTGTAATCCTAATGACGAGCCGGTTCAAGAAGCCCAAGGCCGGTTCGAAAGCAATGCAGGGGCTGACCCCGCCGATGCAACGGCCGAAAAAGCCCCTCCCGAAACGGACCCCCCGCCTCGAACTCCGTCGAACGGTGCTAAGAAAGACCTCATGGTTCGTTTGCCGCTCGGGGTAGCCGTATTGAGAGACCCCGCCTTCAACAAAGGCACGGCTTTTACGGACGCGGAACGGAGCGCCCTGGGCATCCGGGGGCTGTTGCCGCCCCGCGTTTCCACCATCGAACGGCAGCTCGTGAGAATTCTCGGAAACGTTCGACGTCAGACGACCGATCTGGCCAAGTATCTCTTTCTCACCAGCCTCCAAGATCGCAATATGACCCTGTTCTTTAGGGCTCTTCTAGAAAACATTGAAGAGCTTATGCCCATCGTATACACCCCGACGGTGGGCGAGGCCTGCTTGGAATACAGTAATATTCTTAGGAGACCTCATGGCCTCTTCATAACAGCGGAAGATAGGGGGCGCATAGCCACGGTTCTCCGAAACGCACGTGTTCAGGATGTGCGTATCGTTGTGGTCACGGACGGTGAGCGAATCTTGGGCCTCGGAGATATCGGCGCCAACGGCATGGGGATCCCCTCGGGAAAGCTCAGCCTCTACACCGCATGCGGCGGCATACATCCGTTTCAGGGCTTGCCGATCACCATAGACGTGGGCACGGAAAACAAGGCCCTCCTCAATGATCCCCTATATATAGGTCTTAAGCAACACCGTCTTCGCGGAGACGCATACGATGAACTGATCGAGGAGTTTGTGACCTCCGTGCAGCAAGCGTTTCCCGGGGCCCTTATTCAGTTCGAGGATTTTGCAAATCACAACGCGTTCCATCTTTTGGAGAAATACCGAAACAGGATCTGCTGCTTCAATGACGACATTCAGGGGACGGCTTCCGTGACTCTAGGCGGACTGTACGCGGCTGCGAAGGTGGCCGGAATAAGGCTCCAAGATCACAAGTTCCTGTTTCTGGGTGCGGGCGAGGCCGGCATAGGCACCGGGGATTTGCTTGTGTCCGCATTGGTTGACGAAGGACTTACTTTGAGCGAAGCAAGAGA
>JAZDOF010001084.1:0-10705 GCA_043799015.1 Pseudomonadota bacterium
GATGGTGGACTGCTGCTGCGCAATTTCATACACCTTGCAAAGACGCACAATCGCTTGACACGGACGTCGGTCGTACGGTCGGAGGCGGAAAAAGGCCGCAGTGAGCCGGTGCGGGAGGCCGACCAACGCGACACGAAGCTGTGGTGATATAGACCCTGAAGCTCCCGCGGCTACGTCGAACGTCATGTCGGGTCACGGGAATTTTTTAGACGATCCGCTAAGTTGACGATCCGAAAGCCCGTTCACCGCAATGCACACAAGATGAACCACGAAGACAAAAAGAAATCAAAGACTCACGACAAATTATCGGCGGACCCGATTCGTGCTTGAACTCGACATCATGCACCGTTTCCATGCCCCTTTGTGTCTTGGTGACTTTGTGGTTTGATTTTCCGGGTGTAACGAATAGGTCGCGGTGAACGGCTACCAATCTCGGAGGTTTCTCTTCCGTGGCCGCATCTTCGTATTCAGGCCGCATTTTGGTTATTGAGGACGATCCGTATAACGGACCGTTTACTCAACATCTCCTGAAATCGGTAGGCTTTCGGGCCGAGCTGAAAGAGTCGGCGGAAGACGGCCTTGAAGCCATAGGGCAGGCATCGGGGGAAGGGCCTGATGTCATTCTTTTGGACGTGAACCTACCGGGCATGAGCGGCCTCGATCTCCTGGAGAGGCTCAAATCACACCGGGATTATCAATACATACCCGTAATACTTTTCACGGTGCATGATTCCCTTGAGAGCAAAATAGACGGACTTAACCGTGGAGCGGACGACTACCTTACCAAACCCTATGAGCCCGATGAACTTATCGCTCGCGTCAACGCCATGCTTCGCATCCAACGTCTATACCAAAGTCTTCGGCTGGAACGACAGGCTAACCGAAGGCTGAATCGAACGCTGGACAGAGGGGAAAGGCTTAGCGACCTCTTGGGCAGATCCCAGCCGATGCGGCGCATAAGAGAACTGATCTTCGATATCGCCGATACGGACTCCAATGTCCTCATCGAAGGAGAATCGGGTACGGGAAAAGAAGTGATCGCCAGGGCGATCCATCAGGAGAGCCACAGATGTGACGGGCCTTTCGTGGTGGTCAACTGCGCGGCGTATGCCGCAAATCTGTTGCACTCCGAGCTGTTCGGCCACGAAAAAGGGGCCTTTACCGGGGCCATACGACGAAAACCCGGAAGGTTCGAGCAGGCAAAGGGCGGGACCATATTCCTCGATGAGATAGGGGAGATCGACCTGCCCACGCAGGTCATCCTTTTGCGTGTCATTCAGGAGCGGCGGTTCGAGAGGGTGGGGGGCGAGCAGACAATCGCCACGGATGCACGCATAATCGCGGCGACGAATCGGGACCTGAAACAAGCCATGGCGGATGGGAGCTTCAGGGAAGACATCTATTGGCGTTTGAACGTGATCCATATCCGTGTACCGCCTCTCCGGGAGAGGAAGGAGGATATACCTCAACTGGTCTCCAACTTTATCGAACAGTACGATCGATTACTGGGAAAAGAGATCACGTCGGCGTCCTCCGATGCCATGGATCTGATCTTCAGGCATTATTGGCCGGGAAACGTCAGGGAATTGGAGAACGTTATCGAACGTTCCATGGTGATGACAAAGGGGACCGTAATCGCCCCCCACAACCTTCCGGACCAGTTTTTGGGGTCCTCGGCCTCCGGGAAGCCCGGGAGCGAAGAACCTTCGGATCTTAATCGCCTGGAACGCGACCACATCAAAGCGGTGCTGGAGAAGTGCGGGTGGAACAAATACAAGGCTTCAAAAATTATGGGAATCAGCCGCAGCACCCTGTACAGCAAAATGCGCAAGCATGGCCTGGACGGCATACGTTGAACCCGAAGCATTGTCGTTACCGGCCGAACCGGCACTCCGCGAGTTTGGGATGAAGGTGGAATTCTTCAAGGGGTTTCTCCGGATTGGCGCGGCCGGGAAAGTAGCGGCCGCGTCCTGGGCCGTTACGGAATTCGGCATGATGGGAATCGTGGAAGAAGAACCTCGTCGTGCCATAGACCGACTATCCGCCGAAGCCGTGGTAGGAAGTGACTCGATCACGTCAATGGAACTCCCAGGGTTGTTCCGTCCACAGGTTGAGCATATAGTCCGTTCAATCCTATGGGGCGGTTATCTCGACAAGCACGGGGTTAAGGACGGGGGCTGCGCCGTCCTCTACATTCTGGTAAATGAAGCCCTTCAGCGTGCTCGACAAACGGCCTTGGAAGAGGGCCTGGAGTGGATCGAACACCAGGGTGGAGACGAAGGGGCATAGGCGTCCCTTGCACGCCCTACCCCAAATCCTCCATAACCAGTCCGAAGGTTTTCTTGCCTGCAATCAGGACTCCGGCATAGCCGGCACCGGGGTCACCCCACGCACTGGACAGATAAAGTCCCTTGACGGGGGTTCGATTGGATATTCGGTTCATAAATGCATTGTCCGGCGTCTGGTCTAGGCCATATATGGCCCCATCGGTATTCAGCGTGTAGCGGACGTTGGTAAGAGGCGTGGCCGCTTCTTTGACGGCCGTCATGCCGCTTAGGCCGGGTATCAAGGCTTTCTCCACCCTCTTTATCATCGCATCGGCGATTTCATTTTTCTTGGCAAGATAATCGGTTTTGTTCCCGGCTGAGTAGGCCTTTTCGTACCGCTTCCAAGGTTCGTATCCGGTGGTGAAAATGATGGACAGCACGGTGGTGCCCGGCGGTGAATAGTCTTTGTACATGTTGTTATAGATGCAGATCCCAAGATTAAGCTTTTCCACGTCGCCCATTAGGCCGTACCGGTGGGCCTTCTCAGGGTCCGCCTGACCCTGTAGGAATATATGGGAATCCTTAATTCTCTCCGTAATGTCCTGATTAAGTCCCAACCATACGATGAACGATGAAACGCTGGGTCGCGCGGACCCGAGTTTTTCGGCGAAATCCCCTTTGACGGTACCTTTGGGGAGCATATCGCCGAACAGCTTGTATATGCTGCAATTAGCAACCACCACCTTTGCCTTTTCCACTGTGCCGTCAACCGTCTTGACTCCCACGGCACGGCCGTTTTCAAGCACTACCTCGTTGACCTTCGTGCCGAGACGTACTTCGCCCCCGTTGGATTCGATCATTTCAGCTATGGCGTTACTGACGGCCTGGGACCCCCCGTGCGGATAGTCACCTCCGTGTTTTACGTAACCTCCCGTGGCAATCATATAATAGAAGCCGGAAAGTTCTCTTGGGGGAAGCCCATAGTACCCGCAAAAGGCGGACATAACACCTATCAATTGTGGATTCGACGTTGATTCGTTTATATAATCGGCCAAACTCTTCTTGCGTGCGGCCCATAGCTTGGGGAAACGCATGGGAAAAGCCGCCTTGTCCACTATTCCCAGCTTGCCACCCATCGAAAGTCTCTCGGTTTCTTCCACTATTCCCGACATTTCGCCGAGAAAATGCTCGATGCCCTTCTTTTCGTCGGGAAATTTCTCCGTGAGGATCCGCTCAAGGGCCTTGGGGTCTCCTCCGGGGCACTTGATGTCAAGATCACCGCAAACATATCTAAATAATTCCTTGCACTTGTAAAATCTAACTTTCTTTAGAACATCCAGGTCTTCGAGTATTTGTCTGGTGGAGCCGGCAAGGGACGTTTGATGCAGTGATACATCAAATGTGAAGCGTCCGCCATCACGTGAAAAAGTCGTGGCATATCCGCCGGGCACGTCATGTTGCTCCAGAACCAAGACCTTGTATCCGTTCTTGGCCATATATCCGGCAAAAGTCAGCCCACCGAGCCCGGACCCTATCACCGCCGCATCATATGCGCCCACCGGGGTACGGGACTTCTTGGATGCATGGACGGGTTGGACCCCAAGGGCCGCGGCCGTGGCCCACAAGCCGGAAATTTTGATGAATCTTCGTCGATTGATTCTCCATCGGTTCAACGGTAACAATGGACCTCTCCTATTCCTGCCAGGCCGAAACGCTGAATCCACCCTGAGCAATGTCCAATGCATACAGGTTTTTATCGTCGCACCCAAAACAAACAATACCGCCGGATACGGCAGGACCGGAATAGACCGGACCGCCCGCCATGAATTTCCATACCAGGAGGCCGCTTTCGAGGTCCACCGCATACAGGCAGTCGTCGTTGCTGCCGAAATAGACTACGCCGTACGCGATGGTCGGTGTCGAATACACCGGTCCCCCGGTCCTATAGCGCCAACGTAGGGTGCCGTTGTGGGAATCGACGCAATACAGATAGTTATCCCCGCTGCCGAAGCACAATGAGCCGTCGGTTAAAGCAGGGCAAGCATGTACCGGGCCTTTTGTCTTAAATCGCCATATCTCCTCACCGGTTTCCAGATTCACCGCGTACAAGTGGCCGTCCCAGCTCCCAAAGTAGACCGTGTTACCGAACACTAGGGGGGTTGCCGCCACGTCTCCGACGGGAAAGCGCCATTTCAGCTCCGCCATTGGCACCGGTTTGATATCGACCGTTACCGTGCTTTCGCGATGCTTCATGCGAGCCTCGATATCGGCCCGGTTCAATAACCCCGCATTGATCATCTTGGTATACAAGCTTTGCAGGCCACGCGCGGATAGACGGTATTTCTCCATCAAGCGCCCGTCCGTGAGTCCTTGTTCGATATCATTCAACACCTGTCTACCGTTTATGACGGGTTTCGGCCTCCGTTGAGGCGGACGATGGGATACCTCCTGCTGTTTGATCGCTTCAAGGAAATCCTCCTCGATGTTCACGGTGGCTTCAAAGGAGATCATCCTTCGATTGAGGTCGCTCTGATCCAGCAGCCCGGCATTGACCAGTTTGGTAAGAATGTCCTGAAGAGCAGCGGGTGGAAGCCCGTATTTTTCCATTATCTCCGGATCATGGCATCCTGCACGCACGTCCTTGACTATGTCGGAGGCTTTGATTCTCAATTTGGGCATCGGGTCTCCGTTGCGCCTCGGCCGGTTTGATCGACGCAGGCACTTCCATGTGACCGATCAAATGTCGAGATTGGCTACAAGTAGAGAATTCCTCTCGATAAATTCCCTTCTCGGTTCCACTTGATCGCCCATCAAGGTGGAGAATATCTCATTGGCCTTTACCGCGTCCTCCACATTGACCTGTATCAGCTTGCGCACTTCGGGATTCATCGTGGTGTCCCAGAGTTGGTCGGCATTCATTTCCCCCAGACCCTTGTACCTCTGGACCGTCAAGTTCTTCCTGCCTTCATCCATAACCAATTGAACGAGCTCGGTCAGCGACGCCACTTCGAGGACCTTGTCCTGCATCCGAGCCTCGAATGGCGCTGCACCCAAAACTCTTGCCCTGTTATGAATAATTCCCAATCTCTGAAACGCGTCGGAAGTGATGAGATCATAATCGACCACGGTCCGGCGCGTTGTGCCCGTACGTTTCGAATTGATTTCTATGCGATACTTGGAAGTCTCTTCGTCCTTTTCCACGCCTCCTTCCACCGGGCCTATTTCAGGATGCGTGTCGTTGAGATCCGCCTTGACGCTCTCCAGTAAGTCACCGGCTGAGGATTCGCCGTCCAACACGTCCTTACCGGCTCCTAAAGCCACTATTGACTTCAAGACCGATCCATCCATGTTTTTCCTCTCGAACACCGCAAGTATTCGATCCATGGTCAGAAGCTGCTCTATAATGGCCTTGAGTACGTCTCCCTCCAGCACATCACCGTTCTTGTTCACCACCTTGACTTTTCCCAGCCCGTTGGTCAGGACGAAATCGTTTAGCTGCCTTTCATCATGTTTGTACGATTCTTCTTTGCCCTTCTTGACTCTGAACAGCGGCGGCTGTGCAATGTACAGATAACCTCGGTTGATAAGGTCCACCATACAGCGGAAAAAGAAAGTCAGGAGAAGCGTACGGATATGTGAGCCGTCCACATCAGCGTCGGTCATGATAACAATCTTGTGGTACCGGATCTTGGCGATATCGAACTCTTCTTCACCGATGCCGGTGCCCAGAGCGGTTATAAGGTGACGTATTTCCTGGCTCTGGAGCATCTTGTCGAAACGAGCCTTTTCAACATTAAGTATTTTTCCCCTCAGGGGCAATATCGCCTGAGTGCGCCTGTCCCTACCCTGTTTGGCCGAACCTCCCGCGGATTCGCCCTCGACTATGAAGAGTTCGGCTAAAGCAGGGTCCCGCTCCTGACAGTCGGCCAATTTACCGGGAAGAGAAGAGAATTCAAGGGCGCTCTTTCGTCTCGTAAGCTCACGGGCCTTCTTGGCCGCCTCTCGGGCTCGCCCTGCTTCGAGTGCCTTTTGGACCATCCATTTGGCCGAATTGGGATGTTCTTGAAGGAATTCGGACAGCTTCTCGTTTATGAGTTGTTCCACTATTCCTCGGATTTCCATGTTGCCAAGCTTGGATTTTGTCTGACTGTCAAACTGGGGATGCATCATCCTTACGCTCAAGACCGCCGTAAGTCCTTCCCTCACGTCGTCTCCGGTTATGGTGAGCTGTGACTTACCGTTCTTGAGCATGCCGGCTGCCGAAGCGTAACTGTTAACGGTCCTTGTAAGGGCCGCTCGAAAGCCCGAGAGATGGGACCCTCCTTCAAAGGTATTTATATTATTACAATAAGTGAAAACGGTCTCCGAATACCCGTCATTGTACTGTATGGCACATTCGACCGAGTTCCCGTCTTTTTCTCCCGTTACATAGATGGGTGCGCTGTCCATGGTCTTTTTTGCGCGATTCAGGTGCTCGACAAAAGAGACGATGCCCCCGTCGAACCTGAATTGGTCCTTGGGTTTCTGTGACCGCTCATCCTCGAACGTAATGCTCAGCCCTTTATTGAGAAAAGCCAGTTCCCGCAATCTTGCCGCTATTATCTCATGATTCAAATCAGTAGTGCTGAATATCTCAGTGTCCGCCCTGAAGGTCACCTTTGTTCCGGTTCGCTTCGTCTGCCCGATGACCCGAAGGTCTTCCTCCTTTTTTCCACGACGGTAGGTCTGCATGTAAACCAAACCGGCCCTGCGAATCTCCACCCGCAGGTATTCGGACAACGCGTTCACCACCGATACGCCGACGCCGTGGAGTCCTCCGGACACCTTGTAAGAACCGCTGTCGAACTTGCCTCCGGCGTGGAGCATGGTCATGACGACTTCTGCGGCCGCTATCCCTTCGGTCGGGTGTATGTCGGTGGGTATGCCGCGACCGTCATCGTCGATGGTAACGGAGGAATCGAGATGGACCGTCACCGCACTGTTCCCGCCGGACCCCGCCACGGCTTCATCCCCCGAATTGTCCACCACCTCCCAGACGAGTTGGTGAAGACCGTCGGCCCCCGTATGTCCTATATACATCCCCGGTGTATTGCGAACCGCGGCGAGTCCCTCGAGAACCTTTATGTGTTCCGCACCGTATCCTTGATCTTGCTCCACTTATGAACACCCCTTCCATAAACTGCTTTGAAATTATGCCTAAATACCATAATATATAGGCATTACTTCCGCATAGGCATAACCAGATTAAAATAAGTTTCCGCAGGATAGGGCCTGAGGACTATGGGGGCCTTTTCGCTGAGATATTCCAGTGATATTTGTTCGGAATCAATGACCCCCAATGCTTCCAGTAGATAACCGACGTTCACCATAAACGGAAACTCATCCCCATCGTAATCCACCTCCATTACATCCTTAGCGTTGCCTAGGTCGGGGTGCGTTACCATGCATTCCAGTCGGCCCGGTCCCACTGTGACGTCCACTCCCCTGTTTCTATCGGAAGACAACACGGCCACTCGTTTGAGGGATTGAACGAGTCGTGCTCGATCGGCTCGGACCACGTGCTCTCCGGTATCCGGAAGGACTTTATTGTAATCGGGGTACTCTCCGTCCAAAAGCCGAAGCGTCATCAGGAACCGCTCGGTTCTAATGACCATGTTTTTCCGATCAAAGCCCACCGAAATACCTTTATCGGAAACGCCTTCCAGCACGCGCTTCATCTCGGTCAGGCTTTTTCTAGGGATCAGGGTGCGCTCAACCACCGGAAGCTTTAGTGAATCCACCATCATAGCGAGTCGATGGCCATCCGTGGCAACCATACGCACCTGTTCTTCCTCCGGTTCCAGGAGCACGCTGTTGAGGTTATGGCGTGAATCATCAGTAGACGCGGCGAAAAGGGTCTTGTCGATCATCCGAACGAACCGACCGGCATTGATGGGGCTCAATTCCATATCCTCGAAAGAAGCCCAAGCAGGGTAATCCCCCGGGTCCATACCGGCCAGGTGAAAGACGGAATGCCCGGAAGAAATGGTTATCCTTCCTGATTCCGTTTGTTCCACCGTCAGTGTTCCTGATGCAAGCTCCCGGACTATCTCAAACATTTTCTTGGCCGGAGCCGCAATTTGTCCGGCGTCCTGGGACTCGCAACCAAGAAAAACCTGTAAACCCACCTCAAGATCGGTGGCGCTAAGCTTTAACGTCGATTCCATCGTCTCGATGAGTACGTGCGAAAGTATAGGGAGCGGAGATCTCTTTTCAGCTATAGGTGTGATTCTCGCCAAAGCTTCGAGCAGCTTTTCTCGTTCTATTTTGAACAACATGAGGCATTCCTTCGCCGGGGCTCTGCTATTCTTCTATTCTTTTTTATTATAATCAAAAGATAGTAGTTTTAGTAGGCCCTGTGAAATTGTGGAAAAGTCTATTTCGACCGGACTGGGAGCTGATTATATCTTTGATGTTCCTGTGAGTCGACCGGTAATGCCGTGGGTAAAATTCCCCGGGAATCGTTACGGTCACAAGTTGTCCATTGCTTATCGACAGGTAGTCAACAGTGTATCAACCCCTCAGATCCATCTTCAGTCCTTCAACCATGCTCCGCAGCGAAAAGTCGCTTTCCAACAGCTTTTCTATCTTGCGTGCGGCGTGGATGACCGTCGAATGGTCCTTTCCCCCGAAGGCGGCGCCGATCTCCGGATAGGAGCACTCGGTCAATTGTCTGGCCAAGTACATGCCCAACTGACGAGGAAGAGAATACAACTTGGCTTTTTTCTTTGATTTTATATCTGAAATCTTCACATTGAAACGTTTGGATACTTGAGTGATGATTTCCTCGGTGGTTATACGCTTGATATTCCTTGGAGCAATGTCCTTCAAGGCGTTCTTGGCCAATTCGAGGGTCAACGGGAGGCATTGAAGGCTGCTCATCGCCACCACCCTAACGAGATAACCCACCAATTCCCTAATGTTCGTGGTCACTTGTTCCGCCAGGAAGTAGGACACATCGTCGGGAATATCCACACAGTCTTCGAAGGCCTTCCTTTTGAGAATGGCGACCTTGGTCTCCAGGTCCGGTAAACCGAGGTCGGCCACCAATCCCCAACTGAACCGGGATCTTAGGCGGTGTTCGAGATCGGACAAGTCGTGTGGAACCCGGTCGGATGTTATGACGATTTGTTTACCGTTTTCATATATAGAGTTAAAAGTGTGAAAGAATTCCTCTTCCGTGCGTTCTTTGCCTGCTATGAACTGAATATCGTCAACAAGTAACAAGTCCAACTTTCTAAACTTGTTTCTAAATTCCTCCATCCTTTTGAATCTGATGGCATTAATGAGCTCGTTGGTGAATTCTTCGGACGTGGAGAGTGAGACGTTCTTGGACGGGTCCCTTGCCAGTACCGCGTAACCTATGGCGCTCATGAGGTGGGTCTTGCCCAGTCCGACCCCGGCATAGAGGAAAAGGGGATTGTAATTGCCGCCTAAGTTGTCCGAAACCGAAAGGGCCGCGGCATTGGCGAATTGGTTGCAGTTGCCCACAACGAAACTGTCGAAGGTGTAACGTGGGTTGAGATTGCGAGTAACCACGAATTCATTTGATATTTCGGCTGATACGGGCTTGCGGTCTATTACGCACTCCGGTTCCGGGTCGTCGGAATCATTCTGGGCAACGGCGACATCGTCCCTGGATTTCAATTCGATATCATAGGCGGAAGCGTCCAAGTCGCCGATAGTCTGATGAATGAGCGGCAGATAGTTGTCTCTGATCCATGCGACATGGAAAGCGCTGGGAACGGATAGAATCAGACGGCCTGAGGAAACTTCCTCACATTGGATCGGGTTCAGCCATGTGGTCATCACATGATCGTCCACCCTGGTCCCAAGCAGCTCCATACAGCGAGGCCAAAGGTCTTCCATTTGAAGAGAATCCAAAAACACCTTTTAATTTTAATAAGATAGTCTTAGTCAGGGTAGCATGAGGGGTGGGGTATTTCAAGAGAAATCTTCCCTGTACCCGAAGGCTTCCAAAAGGCGGTCCAGTTCCTCCCTATCGTGGAAGTGGATTTCTATCCTGCCCGAAGCCCCATCCTTCGAGCGAACGGATACACGAGCGGAAAAATGACTGGACAAGCTCTTTTCCAGTTCCGAAAGACCATTATCGGCTTTTTTCGCCTGAATGGGCTCCGCATCGGCTTTCTCGGATTTCTTCCTGTAATTTTGGACGATTTTCTCCAAATCCCTTACCGAGAGCCTTCGCTTAACGACCTGGCCCGCCAACTTCAACTGCATGGGAAGGTGTTCCACCGACAGCAGGGTCCGGGCATGCCCCATCGTCAGCCTTTCGTTCCTTAGGTCTTCCTTGATGCGATCGGGCAGTTTCAGCAATCTGATATAATTGGTTATGTTGGTTCGGTCTTTGGCTATTCTTTTTGCCAACACCTCATGTG
>JAZDOF010001021.1:0-6482 GCA_043799015.1 Pseudomonadota bacterium
CAGCCTGCCGAGGCTTTCTTTTACAAAATCCGCAGGCTAGAAAGCCTGCGCCACGTTGAGAGGCGATTTTTCCGCTCATAAATGAATGGTTACGGGACGACCGGCGGTAGCTCTTGAGCGGATACCGGCCGTGCTGAGGACGCGGATCCGGTTACGAACGGGTCTCTCAACCTCACCCGTTGCCTCCCTCTGCTCGATCCGACCGTTCCTTCAATCCACCGACGCATTACTGCCGGAACCTCTATCGGCCGGACTCTCGCGGCGCGGTTTGCTTTCATCGAGGGCATGCTTCGCGAGCGTGCCTAGGAGTCACTTTTCCACAAAACCCTTGACACGGACCGCACCGGTTCATTACAAAGGCATTAGTGACTTACCGGTCAGTCCTTAATTCAGACTGACCATTCAGTTCCTTAGAGAGCTACACGTGAAAGCCGTCCGAAAAAACGAAATCACCCGAATAGTCGCCAAGACAAGAGTCCATCGAGATGCATTCGCCATCCAGGAACTGGCCGCGATTCTCCAGAAGGAGCTCGACCTGGACCCCCGCGCAGCGGAACACGTTTATGAGGTCGTTATCGAGTTTGTCGACGAGGTCTGTCAAGCCCTCGCCACCTCGCCCATCTACTCCGATACCCTCGTAAGGGAGTTTTACCGCAACGTTTTGGACATAGCCGAGGTCAGAGGCGTTTCTCGCCATGCCCTCATGGAGGACCTCCTTTTTCAGAGCCTTCGCCGGCCCCAACCCGGTGAACCGGCCAAGCGCCGAAAACAGAAGGACGCCCGAGATCGAATCCTTCAAGCAGCACTTAGCGAATTCTCGGAAAAAGGGTTTCACAATACCACCATCGACACCATAGCCGAGCGGGCCGGTATAGCCAAAGGGACCGTGTACCGTTACTTCAAGACCAAGGAAACCCTATTCGCCGCGCTTAAGGAAGACACCATCACCGGGTTCGTCGATCTGGCCAAGAAGGACATGGGGCGCGAGGAAGACGTCCTTAAGCTGATCGAATCAATCATCCGGAACTATTTGGAATTTTTCGCCTCCAACTCCCCATTCTTCAAGGTGCTGTTGCAGGAGCAGAAGGATTTTGGGCGCGAGTTCTCCGAGAAATTCATACACGAACTCATTCTGGCCCTACCCGGCCTAAAACGTCGGTGTTGGAAGGCATCTCGCGACGGCTCTCTTAAGCAGATGAACTACTTCACGGTTTTTTACGGAATCATCGGTTTTCTCAACGGCGTTATCCAGAAATGGCTGCACGAAGGCGGCGAAGGGTCGCTGACCGACGAGATCGACATCATCAAAGAGGTCCTGTTCTACGGTTTTGCCGTTCCCTCGAGCCGGGCCGAATCGACCAATACCCTTAAGGTGGTATCATGAAAACTCAGCTCCCTTTTGACCTGAAGATCCCCGTATTGTACGTAAACCCCGCCCTCAATGCGGACGGGCGATTGATAGAAGAAGTATATCGCCGCGGCGGTCTCGGATTTGTCGACCGATACTTGGCCCCTGACACCGACATAACCATCCCCGAGGGGGTGCCTTACGGTATTCGCTGCTCTCTGCGCGAACTCGAGGAGATCGCCGGCAGGCCGGGCGCCAAGATTGTACTCATCCCTTTAGAGGAAATTGATTCGGTGGCCTCCCTCGATCCGGGCAAACTTCGAGACCTGCCGATTCCGTGCCTGGTGGAGGTGGGAAATGCGGGCCACGCGCGGGCCGCTGAAGCGGCCGGAGCCGCCGGACTTGTCGCGCGCGGCAACGAAGGCCCTGGTTGGGTCAGTGAAACCAACGGCTTCGTATTGCTTCAGGAAGTGCTCGACGCATCTGATCTGCCGGTATTCCTGAGAGGGGGTATCGGCATCCGTACGGCTCGGGGCGCCGTTGCGGCCGGCGCGGTGGGAGTGGTGCTCGACGTTCATTTGCTCCTGGCCGCCGATTCCGCGCTCGACAAATCGCTGAAGGAATTCCTGGCCGGGCTGTGCCTTCCTGCGACCACTCTTCTCGCCGAGGCTTCCGGCTCACCTTGTAGGGTCTACGCGCGTATCGGCACGCGTAAAGTGCGCGAGCTGCGCAAAGCGGAGGAGACCCACACGCCCGGCGAGTACCCTTCGTACCGCGAGCTTATAAGCTCATTGTTGAGCAAGCCCACGCCTGCGCCCGATTCGGATGAAGCCCTTATCCCTCTGTCGGAGGACATTGTCGAGGCTAAGCGCCTCGCGGCCGAGTTCGGCAGCGCGGGGGAAATAACCGCCGAGTTCGGCGCGCGAATGTCGGATTCGGGCATGAAATGGCCGTTTTCGGAGGAAGCGCAATTGCTCCGGGACCACAGGACCCGGTACCCCATCGTCCAAGGGCCCATGGCCCATGTCAGCGACAACCCGGAGTTCCTGGCCGCGGTGGCCCGCAACGGGGCTTTGCCCTTTCTTGCCATGGGCAACATGCCGCGCTCCATCGCCGAAGAAGGGATCCGACTGGCGCGCGAGAAGACCGACGGATGGTTCGGGGTGGGGCTCATCGGCCTGGACGTGAATCAGAACAATTACGAGGCCCATCTGGAGATCATGAGACAGGATCCGCCCCCTTTCGCCATTTTGGCCGCGGGCGGAGTCGAGTTGGCCCGGAGAATCGAGCAGCAGGGGACGACGTGTTACCTGCACTGCCCCGCTCCCACGCTCGTATCTGAAGGAATCAAGGCCGGACTCCGACACTTCGTTTTCGAGGGGTGTGAATCCGGGGGGCACATTGGGTTGCTGGGCAGTTTGGACCTGTGGAATGCAAATCTCCGGGAACTGGATCAGGCCGTCAAACAAGGGCCTGCGCTCAACGAAGTCTCGGTCCTTTTTGCAGGAGGTATCGGCAGCGGTCGGGCCGCCGCCTTCATCGCGGGCATGGTGGCCGACCTTGCGGAGAAAGGCCTCAAGGTGGGCTTCCAAGTTGGAACCGCGTACCTCGCCACCGAAGAAGCCGTGACGACCTGTGCCATAACCGATCTGTACAGGAAGGTGATGCTGGGGTCCGACAGGACGACGGTTATCGGGCGAACGGTGAACATCAAGGCACGGGGCGCCCAATCTCCCATGGCCACTCTTCTCTTGGAACGCGAGTATGAACGGGTACGGGAAGGGCTCCCTCTACGGGACAGGAAATTGGCCTACGAAAAGGATAATCTTGGGGCCCTTCGACTTGCCTCGAAGGGGTGCGCCATCGATCCCCAAACCGCCACGTGGGACTGTCCGGTATTCTGCGATCTGACCACGGAGGAGCAACTTGACCGAGGGCTTTATCTCATGGGTCAGGTGGTGGCCGTATTGAAGACCCCAACAACCATGTCGGGGTTGCATGAGTCCTTCGTTACTCATGGTCGGGCTATCTTTGAGAGCAGGCCCGTCATGATCGAAGCAGGGGCGCTTGAGCATGAGGCGATCATTGAAGCCGACACGCCCATGGAAACGGAATTGGATAAAGAGCCCATAGCGATCGTGGGAATCGGGCTCACCCTTCCCGGCTCGGATTCGCCGGAATCCTTCTGGGAGCAGATCATACAGGGGCGCTCGGGGATCATGCAAGTTCCTCCGGAGCGATGGGGCAACCGGGATTACTACTACGACCCCGATCCCAAGATCCCGGACAAGACTTACAGCAGAATAGGCGGCTTCGTAACGGAATTGGGATTCGATCCCATCTCGTTCCGTATCCCCCCTTCCGTAGCTCAGAAGATGGATCGTACCCAGCAAATGGCTGTTGTGGGCACGGCAAAGGCCCTCGCGGACGCGGGGTTGAAGCCCGAAGACTTAAAGGGCAAACGAGTCGGAATCATCATCGGCAATAGCATGGGCGGCGAGACCACGGACCTTTACGCTGCACGTCTGAACCTCCCGCGCGCCGTGGACTGCCTCGACCGCTGCTGCGAAGAAGTGGACGTCAAGCTGGAAGCCAAAGAAGCCCTCATGGGTTCATTCAAGTCGGCCTATCTGAAGGGTTTGCCCCAGATCACGGAAGATTCGCTGCCCGGTGAGTTGGCTAACGTAATTTCCGGTCGTATTGCAAACGTGTTTAACTTGGAAGGGCCTAACTTTACGGTGGATGCCGCGTGCGCATCATCCATGGCCGCGGTTATGAACGCCATTGCCGCCCTGCGGTCCGGGTCTATCGATTTTGCCGTCAGCGGGGGGGTAGACGGCGCAATGCACCCGTCTTCCTTCATAAAATTTTGCAAGGTTGGCGCCCTTTCCCCCGACGGCAGCCGACCTTTCGACGAGGGGGCCAACGGCTTCGTCATGGGAGAAGGCGTGGGGATCATGGTCCTGAAGCGCCTTTCCGACGCGTTGCGTGACGGGGATAGAATATACGCGACAATACTGGATGTGGGGTCTTCCTCGGACGGTCGCGGTAAGGGCATCACCGCACCCAACGCTGCGGGTCAGGTAAGGGCCCTGAAAGCTTGTTTCTCGCAGGCGGGAGTGTCGGCCAAATCCGTGGGCCTCGTGGAGGCGCACGGGACATCTACCCCTGTGGGGGATAAGACGGAAGTCAAAGTACTGGATGAATTCTTCAAGAATGCCGGTTCGGGAAAACACTCCGTCGGAATTGGTTCGGTAAAATCCCAACTCGGGCATCTCAAGGCCGCGGCGGGAGCTGCCGGAATGATAAAGGCCTGTCTCAGCCTTTACCACAAAACCCTTCCTCCAACGATCAACATCAAGAACCCCACTCCTGCCATAGATTGGAACGAATCGCCGCTGTACTTGCTCACCGAAGGCAAACCCTGGAACACGACCAACGGGTACCCGCGACGAGCCGGGGTTAGTGCGTTCGGATTCGGGGGCACTAATTTCCATGTGTTGATGCAGGAACATGTTCCCGGTCTAAGGGTCGTTACCGGCGGGAAACGGGCCGAAGAACAGCCTCCGGCCGTAGTGGAAGCCCCTGATTGGCCCACTCTCCCGGATATGAACTTGGACGGCGAAGCCTGGGTTATCGGCGGCAAAGACCTGGAGAACCTGAACGACAAAATTGGACGGATCATTGCCGATCTGAAACGCGAAAACGCGGTCCGGACTGCCGCCGAGTACCGTGGTAAGGCGGGAGAATACCGGGTACGCTGCGGGTTTGCCGCGAGGAGTGCCGACGAGGCCCTTGCCAAACTCACGCTCATCCGTGAAGGCATAAAGGATCCGAAGAAAAGAATGGCCTTCGGGCCCAAAGGCATAAGCCTGACGGAATCGTCGGGGGATAGAGTCCGATCGGGTGTCGCGTTCCTGTTCCCCGGTCAGGGATCGCAGTATCCGTACATGTTGCGGGACCTGGCCCAGCGGTTCCCTATTGTGGCCCGGACTTTCCGGGAAGCCGACGAGATCCTCACCGGCCTGGGACTCGGCTCCCTTACGCAGCTCGTGTTCCCTGGGGCGAAGGGCGGGGGCAAAGACGACGGCGATGCGCTCAAGGACACCCAGGTGTTGCAGCCGATGATACTTACCGCCAACACCGCCTTGTTCCGTCTCTTGGAGCAACTGGGAGTCCGCCCCGCGGCCTGTGCCGGCCATTCTTTGGGTGAGTACGCTGCTTGTGTTGCAGCAGGGGTTTTCTCATTCAGGGACGCCCTTGAAGCCGTGGCCGTACGTGGTCGTGAAATGAGCCGCGTCAGTATAGCCGATCCGGGGCTCATGATGAGCGTCCCCGCGGATGCACGTTTCGTAGAGGAAGTACTGGCGGAGGTCGACGGTTACGTTGTCGCTGCGAACAAGAACTCTCCCAAGCAGACGGTGATATCGGGTGAGACCGACGCGGTAAAGCAGGCGGGCAAGCTGTTCCAGGCCCGCGGTATGGAAGTCGTGATCCTTCCGGTGTCCGCGGCTTTTCATTCGGGCGTGGTCGCACCGGGCCGCGAGCCCTTCATGAAGACCTTGCGAAAGCTTCAAGTGAATCCGCCCTCCACGGCAATCATGTCCAACGTTACCGGCGACTTCTATCCGGTGGGGCCCGCAGCGCCGGAAAAAATCCGGGACCTTCTGGGCAAACAGTTTGCCGCCCCGGTGGAATGGGTTAAGACCCTAAGGCGATTGTACAACGACGGCATTCGAATATTTGTCGAGTGCGGCCCCAAACGGGTATTGACGAACCTCACGGTGGACTGCGTCCCCAACGATGCCCTGGCCGTACCGACCAACCACCCGAAAAAGGGCGGTATAATGCAACTCATGGAGACGCTGGCGGCCCTCGCGGTCGAAGGCGTTTCCATCGACTTCGATGCCGCTGCGACGGACGCGGTCAAAGCTTTCCGGCCGGTGCCGCGGCTCAGGATAGTTTCCACCGACGCTCCCGCTCCTCAGCCCGCCCGGGAAGTCGTCCATGCGCCGAGTCCCCTTGACCCCATAATGGACGACGAGCTCCGCGAGATGACCAATCAGTCCGATTTCACCGGATTCCTGGCCATTCAGAGCGATCCGGTCCGCAGCCTCATCAAGGCCAGCTATAA
>JAZDOF010000065.1:0-2641 GCA_043799015.1 Pseudomonadota bacterium
GTGAGGTCGAGTTCACGGAGCAGCGCGATTTCTTGACGTACCCGAGCACCCCGTTTTTCGCGTCCCAAGAGCAAGTTCGCCACAACGTGGAAACCAGATGGATGGTCGGTCGGGTCACATTCCCCGGGCATGCCTCGACTACCATCCGTGTGCGATACGAAACGCTTTACCATCGAGAAGTCAAAGGCGGGATCGCCCGCTTCCCGGGTAATATCTTTTACTATTACGGCACGGCCGGCTATTGGAAAGGTACGATCGGAAGCGCCGTATTCATCATAGACCATACCGACGTATGGCTAAAGAATGCCCCTGGGGTCATCACTCGGTTGAGGAATGCCTCTGAAGTCACTTGGTCAAGGTGGGTTTACTCTTGGATCGATTTTTTGGCATTGAAGACTTATGGAGGTAGGCTTATAGACAAGATTAGAATGGACAAAAAAATAACGGACAAGATTGAAATAGACAAAAGACGGAATTTTGAACCTGCTCTTACGGATGTACTCGCATTTTAGTTGGTCGAGCAAAGTTTAGGTGGGCCTTGCTGATGTAGTCGGAGGATCAAAATAGCACAGAAAAAGGCTGCGGCGGGACTGGTTGGGGCGGCGAGCAACGAACTGCCGGCCACCGCTCGACCGGCCGTGCGCACGGCAATCGCTTCGCTGCCCGACTGGGCAACCCTCGACTCGTCGCCCGGCAGCGGCAGCACAAACAGAGGATGGTGTTCCCGGGATTCGGGACCATCCGCACCGGCTATCATCAGGAGATGTTCATCATGACGTCGAACGCTACTGTGACCGTACTGCACCCGTTGCTGTTTGCCGTTATGGCTTCGTTCTTCGTGGTCATCGGACTGCGTGGGATGGTCTTCAGGAAGCCGTTCTTGATCTCAGGTCGGTGGTCTTTTACGGCTCTTTGGCTGGGTTGTTCGTCCTCGAACCCGCTGCTTGCACCGTTGTGGCGACTGGGTGATGAGTGCATACTCTTCAGAGCTTCTGCCATCGAGGTCGCACTCAGCGGAATTCTTGTGATTATTGTGGCCTTGCTCCTAGTTAACGAGCGTGATGCGATCGGCATCACCGCCTCCTCCCTTCGCTATGTCCTGTTGGCTTCCCTGAAGTCACTCAATTTGCCTTACGAGGAGAATGGTCGGGAGATCAGCCTGCCGACCAGAGAAGTGGTTCTAGGCCTAGATGTGTCGTCATGGCTGGGACTCGGAGTACTATACGCGAAGGGAAGAGGTTCCCCCGAAGTACCAAGCGACATCGTCCAGGCAATGAACGAGCATTACCAAAAGGGGGCCTTTGCAGGAATGAGCTTGACCTTCATAGTCCTCATCGTGGTAGGAGCGTTGGATCTTTTCTTCGCTCTTCGCGAAATCGTCTGAAAACGGCCTCGCTGCGCCGCACTTATTCTGCGAAATCCGCCCCTTTACAGACCGTCTAATGTGAGATCCTACAGCGGTCACGACAATGCCGGCGGTATTTTCCGGGATGCGGTGAGTCTGCAAACAGAGCGAAGGGTCAACACCGACGCAGCCCTTTATCGGATGTGCGAAAAATATGACAAGCTCATGGAGCGCGGCCGAAAGAGCGAAGAGGCCATTGAATTGCCGACACGTGTCAGCAATTTTCGGAGGCGGAGCAGAGTAAGAACGAATTGTCGGCCGCACTGGTCAAAGTGTTGAAGGCCGTGCTGAGCGAGGGAAACCTCGCAGGTTTGCATGCCATGGGCAGATGTAAACCCGGCAGGGAAGAACGCAGACTATCTTCGGGTGCGCCACAGTGGTCAATGAACCATGTGCGAAAGCCGACGGCCATGCAAATATGCCCGCGGCGCGGGGCATGTTGGGAGGCACAGTGAAATCATTGCTGATTGGAGCGGCTATTGTATTCTGTGTTGGCGGGTCGGTCCTCGGCGAGTCGCCGGCACCGGCGTTCACAGTAAGAGACCTCGAAGGGGTTTGGGTCGACGAAGGGAGCGTAAAGGAGCTGCAAGAAACACTGCGGCCGACTGTGGCCGTGGTAACCGCTTACCAGCTTGGCGTTTGGCGCGCGAAAAACGGCGGAACTTTTAGACTTGGCTTTGGCAACGCTACGGAAGGCGTGCGTTATGAGATTCTAGGGTTGGGTCGTGGTTCCAAAGCCGGAGAACACATCTTGCGCGCGCGGATGTATGACGAAAGGTTGGACGGAAGCATTGAGTTTTCCCGCCCTATATCGGTCCCGCTAATCTTACACGAGGATGAGACGGGCCGGCTGACACATGTTACGGTTCCGGGGAACCCCTTTGGCTTTAGGGAAACCCGGGAGCGTTTTATCCGCATTCCCACCGATTGGCCGCGGTACATCGCCGGATTGGTCTTCGCCGGCAAATGGGAGAATGAGCGCGGGGAGGTCTTCTATTTCGACGAATCAGGGTGGGGATATCGCCCCGATGGGCGGCGCTTCAGTTACAAAATTCCCTTCAGTGGTGGAGGGAGCATGATTAGGGTTCATCCGTGCGACGCCCTGGGCCGGGACGAGAACCGCCGCTATACGCCAGCTATCGTTTTCGACGGATAGGGACTGAGCTCCGGCTCTTTGGCCGTCTGCTGCCTGATGGGTCTACGGATTATGTGGACATCCCTGATCTCGTTTTGAAG
>JAZDOF010000073.1:0-4648 GCA_043799015.1 Pseudomonadota bacterium
GAACGAGGATCGCTTTGACCGGATCGTAATCGTTCACCACGACGGGTGAAGCATGAACCACAAGACACGGCAAAAAGAAATCAAAGACTAATAAGCGCTAGGTGTCCTCGGATCAAGCGTCCGCTTTTGACCGGCTGGTGGGCACGATTCGTGAGTCAATAGGCATTTACGAATCATTCCATGCTTTTCTTCGTGTCTTGGTGACTTCGTGGTTTGGTTTTTCAGGTTCAACGAACCGTCGCGGTGAACCCTTACGTGAAAGATCCACTTGGGCTCTGCTGCATGCCCCGCCTTTCCGCCACACTATAAGAACATAACCGTTCACCAGGAAAGAAGAATTCACCGCAGAGAACGCAGAGAGAAAGACAGAATGAAAACAGAGATATAAGCCGCCTAAATCTGAAGTCGGTGGTGACAATCTTTAATACCGCGCTCCTTCTTCACGCGGAGACGCGGAGGACGCGGAGTTTCTCTCTGTCCCTTTCTCCGCGCCTCTGCGACTCCGCGTGAGACTCCAAAACCGATCGATCCTCTGTGTCTGTGTGGTTTATTCTTCTCCCATCGCGGTGAACGATCACGGAAAGAGAAGCCGCGCGGGGCGTTCCATCACCGCTTCAACGGCTTACTTATGAATCTGCACGTGATTACCGCACTGATCAACAAGGCGGCCGACAGATAGAATGCCGTATCGTACGAACCCGTGTAGTCCTTGATGTAGCCTGCAAACAGCGGCATCAGGAACCCGAGGCCCCATCCTATGAAGACGAATCCGTAATTGGCCCCGAGGTTCTTTGCACCGAAGAAGTCCGCGGTAAACGCGGGCATCAAGGCCAATCCCCCGCCATACTGCCAAAACGCGATACCCACCGCCAGGAACAGCAAGGGAACGCTCTCAAGCCGCATGATGGTGGGGGCCGCAAGCAAGCATACGGCAGACACCAAGCCGTTGATGATATATGCGTTTCGCCTGCCGATAACGTCGGAATAGATGCCTGTGCCCACCCGGCCGAGGGCGTTCACCAGGCCGCCGAAAGCGACGACGAGCCATGCGTTCTTCGCGAAGAACTCCAGTTTCCCGGCGGTCTTCCCAAGTATGGGGGCCGCGTTGGCGATGACTAACAGACCGGATTGCGCGCTCCCGATGAAGAGCAGCACAAGGGCATAGTATTGCCACCGCGACATCATCTCCGGCGGCAGCCAATCGGCTGATGCCGTGGAAGGAGGAGGAGCGGGAGTCCCGGACTTGGTCGGTACGACGGCGGGCCCGGGAGGAACGTAGCCTGCCGGTGGCCAGGACAACAACTGGCCCGCCAGGACCACCACAACGGCGAATAAAATACCCAGAGCGATGAAGCTGGTCGAGATTCCGTAATTATCAATCAGATATTGCGCCACTGGAGCGATGTACAACGCAGCGACGCCGTAACCGCCGACGACGATGCCGGCAATCAAACCTCGCCTGTGGGGTCCGAACCACCTGAGCGCGGCAGGGGTGGGGGCGGCATACCCTATGCCCATGCCGATGCCTCCCAGGACTCCGAAGCCGATCATCAGACCCAGGTAGCTCTTCATTAGGCCTGCGACGATGCAGCCCAACGCTAGGCACAGTCCGCCCACGGTGGCTCCCACTTTGGGACCGTACGTGTCCTGGATGCGTCCGCCCGGGATCATGAATAAAGCAAAGAACAGACCGCAAACAAAGTATGCAAAGGTCCCCTGGGCGTCCGTGAGATAGGGCCACCCATCATTGAGGCCGGTCATCAGTTGGCCGAGGTCGGCCTTGGGTTTGTCGACAAGGGCCTTCTTCCATACGCTCCACGCGTACAAGATCCCCAAACACAGATTTACCGCGGCTCCGGCAAGGGTGACGACCCACGCCCTCGCGGGTTCTTTCGCTCCTTGTGCTGTCATGTCAACTCTCTTAGAAAATTTGATCGGAACTACGCTGGAATACAGTTACCGTCCGGGGGCCGCCATGCCGCCCCTCGGGCTCGATCCCGACGCCCACGTCCATCGACCGTCAGTGCCTGCACAACCCGGTTCCGGGTTCGGCGCCGCATCGGCTTCAGTTTGGAGAGGTATCCGGATCGAATCCTTCCGAAAAACGGTTCTATCGCGTTATCATTCGTCGGGGGGCCTTGGAGTAAATTCCCCGGTGACCCGACGCACGAGGAGTTCATCAAATCGTTCTTCTTCTCCGCTCCCGGGAAAAGCCAGAGCCACGACGACAGCGGCCAGGAACGCAAGCGGAATGGACACTATTCCAGGATTTTTCAATGGAAACAGTGGCTTGTCCAGACCCACCACCGAATTGCCGTCCTTGTTCTTCTCGTAATCGCTGCGCGCTGCCGCGAGGGATGCCAGCTCCTTCTGCGATAGCTGAACCCGTCCGGCGGACTGCTTTTGTTCCAGAACGTCGATTACCTCTTTGGCTTCCAAGGCCACGGCCCTGGGGTAGGTCATGTTCGGCGACAGAAGAACCAGGACTATGCTTGCGGTAGCCCCGACGAACAGACCGGCTACTATACCCGCCGTGTTGAACCTGCGCCAGAATAGGGAAAGGAGAACCACGGGCAGATTGGCCGACGCGGCTACGGCAAAAGCCAGGGCCACCAACTGGGCCACGTTTTGACCTTCGGCCGCCAACCCGATGAGTATGGCTATGATACCCACGGCAAAAGACGCCAAGCGTGCTGCCGTAATCTGTTCCAGCCTGCTGGCTCGTCCCCGCTTTATCAGGCTGACGTAAACGTCGTGCGCGATTGCAGCGGATGCGGCCAGCACCAATCCGGACACGACCGCCAATATTGTTGCAAACGCAACCGCACAGAGAAAGGCGAAAAGGAAGTCTCCGAATATCGGGGCTATGTCAAAGCCAAGCTTTTGGGCAAGCAGCACTGTGGCCGTGTTACCGCCCTCGTCGGCCCTGAATATTGCGGTCGGCCCCACATGCAGCGCGGCCCCGAAGCCCATAAAGGCCGTCAAAATGTAAAAGATGCCTATGATGAACATGGCTACGATAACCGACTTGCGCGCGGCTTGCGCGGTGGGTACCGTGAAAAAGCGCATGAGGATGTGCGGCATTCCCGCAGTCCCCAGCACCAGCGCCAAGCCTAGGGATATCTGATCGAGGGGGTTCTTCAGAAATAGACCCGGTTCAAGAAAGCGTCGGCCGTAATCGTAGCCTTCCATGGGCGAAGGATGTTTGAGAAGGTGGATACGAACCCATTCCTGAATTTCAAAATTTTCCGCTACGTCGGTAAATATCCGAATCGGGTTGTAGCCGGCTTTGGCCACGACCAACAGGCTTACCACCACGGCCCCGGCCAATATCATGCCTGCCTTTATGATCTGAACCCACGTTGTGGCCAGCATCCCGCCGAAAGCCACGTAAATTATCATCAGTGCGCCGACGCCGACCACCGAATAGCTGTAAGGGATCCCCAGGAGAAGCTCCATCAACTTGCCTGCGCCCACCATCTGGGCCAACAGGTAGAAAACGGATACCAACACCGTGGACAGTGCGCCCATAGCCCGAACCGGTATCGGGAAAGAGCGAACGGCGAGGATGTCCCCCATCGTGAATCTGCCGACATTCCGGCAGGGCTCCGCTACCAGGAACAGCATGGTCATGTAAGTTACAAGCCAGCCGACGGAGTACATGAACCCGTCGTACCCGTAGAGCGAGATTAGCCCTGCAATGCCGAGGAACGAAGCGGCCGACATGTAATCGCCCGCCAACGCCCAGCCGTTTTGAACCCCGGTAAGCGAACTGCGGGCCACGTAGAAATCTGCCGATGTCTTTGTTTGTTTGGCGGTGACATACACGATCAGAAGGGTGATCGCGATGATGATGACGAACACGGTAACGCTGACGGTTCGATTTCCCTGAATCGGCACGGCGGAGCGCGAGTCGGATGAACCGGAGGACGCCGGCGCGCTTCCTGAAGCCACACCCGTTCCCTGTTCGGCGGGCAGGCTCCAAGCGGGCGCCTCATCCGGGCATGCCCCTAAAGTCGAAAGCCCAAGGAAAAAGGCCAGGGTTACACCTATTAAGAGTCTGTTCATTGGTCCAGTCCCTGTGATGGTGTTGTGTGTCTCCCCGAGCGTGGCTCGAAGAGCCGAATAAAGAGCCGCAATCGCCCGCACTGCGGACGAAGTCGATGCCGTTAATTTAAGCCGGTGGAAAGAAAACCGTCCAATGATCAAACCGAGAGTTTTGCCGAACAGGGCCGGGTTCAATAAGCGCATCATTCGGCGCAAAGCCGGTCGCAGAACCATCCGTCGCAGCCCGTCCCTAGATTTATCATCGTGGGGCGTAAAGGGAACCGAGCGTGGTCGCCGTTTGAGGCCGACGGTGGCTTTTTTTTGAAGTATTTACGGTCTTGGTCGATTAAAGCAGGGTTACTATGGAGTCCTGTAATCTCCCTGTCAAGACAAAAGAAACATTTCAGTTTGTACGTCCAGCAAGGTATAGTTTCATAAAGGTCCGCCCCTCAGTTGGGAAAAAGGAGCGTTAAACAATGACACCAAAAAGAATTCTTCTATGCGTGGACTTTTCCAGGAATTCCCAGATCGCCCGCCAAACGGCGGCGTCCTACGTGCGGCTCTTTAATGCCGAGCTTTTTGTTCTCCACGTTATAAACAC
>JAZDOF010000075.1:0-4327 GCA_043799015.1 Pseudomonadota bacterium
TCTTCCTTACAGCAAAGACCGACAGAGAAATCCCCCCCAACCCCCCTTTAGAAAAGGGGGGAGGAATCGGTCTCTTACCCCCCCTTTGTAAAGGGGGGCAGGGGGGATTTTTTCTTCTGCCTGTCGCCTTATTTTGACGCCCATGGGGCTTGGGGGTGAGGCATTAAGCGGACTCGGTGAACGGTTACAATGCATCATGCGGTACGGCGGTTACAGCGCTTGCCGGAACAAATGTCCGTTTTGAGTTGTTATCTATTTGTGCCGTGTGTCGTGGTCCATTTCTTATTCATCGCGGCGAGCGATCGCCTCAGACATGTGGTTGACGTTGGACCGTTGCCGAGGCTTAAGAAGGCGTCCCCGAACAACTCCGGCAGACCACGGAGTCACCCTCCGTCCTGAGTTTGGAAGCCATGGTCGGCTCGCCACAACGTTCGCATACCTTTGATGGCTCCATTCGTGCCTTCGGCGGCACTTCCAAAGTCACCGACTCGATATTGAACAATTCCACGGCGGGTTTTTCAAGAAGCTCATAGCTCTTCGCCTGATGGATCGTCTTGAATTCGGCCCGTTCCTGATCGGTGGCCGTGTCGGACCGTATCTTTTGAATGAGTTCCATATGTCGTTCGCTCGGTTGAAATGCCCCGGCCTTCAATGCGATCCTCACCCCGCGGCCAGAGTTGCGGCTAACTATGGAATACACGTGCTTCCCATGGTCGTGATGGATGAAATTACCCTTGCCGAAGGTGCAACCGGTAAGGACCTGAACGGCATCGACCCCGCAAGCGTTGTTTTCTACGATGGCCAGAAGCTCCTCATCCTCGGACCGGTGCTCCTTCAGCCGATCCATGGCGGCACCGGCCGCCTTGAAGCCTATTGCGAGACCTGGACACACGTGTCCGTGGAACTCTACAACCTTCTTCCAGTCCGCACTCGATTGAATATCCGATACCGTCATCAGCTATAACCTCCTATTTGTTCGTGCCGCACACGAGGCCTATCGGTCATGCCCGGGAATGCCGGCTTTATTCTTGGTATTTCCGACCCAACGGGTCCTTCCCGTTTTCAATCATGGCGGAAAACGGTTCGAAAAGCATCATATCCTGGAGATTATGGAAATTCATTCCTTTTCCCAAACCCGTCATCACAAGCCTTTCCCATGACCACGGCCATGGACTTGACCTGTATTACCATCTCTACTATGATAGCACAAAAGAAGCGTGTTTCAACAAATCCGTCGCGATATTGGAACGGGTTTTCAAACAACGTGACAGAGCGCCTGAATTGGAGATACCAAGGTTGTTCAGCACGGAGACGACCTCCACGATACAAGCCTATAAGGAGTCCGTCAGAAGAAAGCTTTGGCTGTTCGGTTTTTTTCTTTGCGCGGTTCTCTGTCTCGGCATTCTTTCGTTGGCTCGGGGCTCGTTCGACTTGGCGCCGTCCAAAGTGCTTGCCGTGCTTCTTGGTCAAACTGATGGGGCCGCGGGGATAGTGGTCTGGAACATCAGGATGCCCCGTATCGTCGCGGCCGTTGTCGCAGGCTGGTCTTTGGGATTATCGGGAGCGGTGATGCAGTGTTTGCTCAAGAATCCTCTTGCCTCCCCCTTTACTCTGGGGATCAGTCAGGGAGCGGCCTTTGGAGCCGCCTTCGCGATCGTGGTATTGGGGGCGGGCGGCTCCGACGGCGGTGCCGTCCAAGTCAGCACGGTTCAGACCACCAGCGCAGCCGGGCCGATGACCATTCGCAACATCTACTCGGTGACGGTCTGCGCCTTTCTCGGGGCCCTGGCCGGCACCATGGCCATCGTGGCCCTTGCCCGCCTAAAGAAGATGGCTGCCGAGGCGATTATCCTTGCGGGAGTGGCGCTATCCTCTCTTTTCGTTTCAGGCACTATTCTGGTTCAGTATTTTGCTACCGAGGTGGAGATAGCCTCGGTGGTGTTTTGGACTTTCGGTGACGTGGGGCGTTCAAATTGGCGGGAAATCGGAGTCATGACATTGGCGGCATTGGTGGTGACGACCTATTTCGTAATAAAGAGATGGGACCTTAACGCCCTGGCCGCCGGAGAGGACGTCGCCCGGAGCCTGGGTGTGGACGTGGACCGCAGCCGATTGCTCGGCATGTGTCTGACGGCCGTACTTGCAGCCCTTGTTACCGCGTTTCTCGGAGTTATAGCCTTCTTGGGGCTACTGGCGCCTCACATCGGAAGGCGATTGATCGGTGGGGACCATAGGTTCCTCATACCCCACAGTTGCATAATCGGGGCCCTATTGTTGCTTTTTGCGGACACGGTCGGCCGCACCTTGGTGGGGTCGGGCACGCTGCCCGTGGGGGTGCTCACCTCCTTCATGGGGGCCCCTCTGTTTCTTTATCTTTTGGTAAAGGGGCAAGCCCGATGATTCTCTCGGTCGACCGGCTTAGTTTCCGGTACAACGGTAAAACCATTCTTCAGGATGTGACCTTCGATCTTCCTCCGGGTCGAATATTGGGAGTCCTCGGTGTCAACGGAGCGGGTAAGTCAACTCTGCTGAAGTGCATCAACAAGGTGTTGCGCCCGGCGGGAGGATCGGTGCTGGTGGACGGGACGGATTTGCTCCGATTGAGCGGTGCCGCGGCGGCGCGGCTTGTCGGCTACGTGCCCCAGAGATTCGGGGAAGACATCGTCACCGTTTTCGATGCGATCCTTCTCGGCCGTAAGCCTCACATCAAATGGACGGCATCGGACCGCGACTTCCAGGTCGTGGAGCGGCTCATCAAACTGATGGGCCTTGAAGAATACGCCCTTCGGCCCCTGTCTACCCTCAGCGGCGGTGAGGCTCAAAAGGTCGTCATTGCTCGGGCCCTGGCTCAGGAGCCCAAGGTGCTGTTGCTGGACGAGCCGACGAGTAGTCTGGATTTGCGCAATCAGTTGGAAGTCATGAACATCGTCACCAACGTCGTCAAATCCGAAGGCGTCTCCGCTGTAGTGGCGATTCACGACCTTAACTTAGCTTTGCGGTTTGTGGACTTCTTCCTAATCCTCAAGGACGGATCGGTCCACGCCGTAGGTCTTAAGGAAGCACTGACCCCGCAGGTCATCGAGGATGTTTACGGGGTTCACAGCATCCTGGAAACGGTTGAAGGATACCCTGTGATTATTCCGTTGCATTGCTGCAAGCACGCAACAAGTGAAGGAGTATGTGAATGAAGACGCTCCATATACGTGCGCTTGTGCCGGCGCTGGTAATTTGTTTGTCATGGGTCGGGACATGGACCGTTTCAGCGGCGGAACGCGTTACCGTAACCGATATGGGCGGGAGAACCGTTGATGTACCATTGAATCCACAGAGGATAATATGTCTGAGTCCGGGCACTCTAAGGCTCATAGTATATCTCGGCGTTTCCCACAAAGTGGTGGGGGTGGAGGGCTTTGAAAAGACGCGACCTACGGCCAGACCTTACATATTGGCGCATCCTGAGTTGGGTAAGCTCCCCGCAGTGGGCCCGGGAGGTCCGGGAAGCATTAACAAGGAACCCGACCTGGAGGCCGTCCTCAACGTCAAGCCTGATGTCATTTTCATTTCCTACATGGATGCTTCCAATGCCGATGCGCTACAGAAGAAACTCGGCATCCCTGTGGTCGTTCTTACCCACGGAAGGTTTGCCTCGTTCGATGGTTTCATTTACGGCTCGCTGCGGGTTGCCGGGAAGATCCTCAAGGCCGAATCCAGGGCGGAAGAGGTAATAGGGTTTATCGAAAAGTCGCGGATGGATTTGGCGGCCCGGACCCAGGGGGTGCCGGAATCCGACAAACCCTCCGTCTACGTGGGAGCGGTGGGGTACAAGGGCGTCCAGGGGATAGAGAGCACGGATGCCGGCTTTACTCCTTTGGAATGGGTGGGGGCCAGGAACGTGGCCAAGGCCGTGTCCGCCAAAGATCACCTGTTCATCGACAGAGAAAAGCTTCTCGAATGGAACCCCGACATCATTTTTCTGGATGGCGGCGGTCTCAGCCTTGTGACGGCCGATTTCGGCAAGAAACCGGAATTCTACAAGGGGCTCAAAGCCTTTCGTGAAAAAAAGGTGTACGTGATCTATCCGTTTAATTACTATGTTACCAACGTCGGTACCGCCATTGCCGATGCCTACGCTGCGGGCAAAATCCTCTATCCGGAACGCTTTAAGGATATTGACCCCAAAGTGAAAGCGGATGAAATCTACACCACCCTCGTGGGCAAGCCGGTATATGATGTTATGGAAAAGGAATTCGGTCCATTGGGTGGTAGCCTGAAGTTTGACCTTCGTTGATGACTTGGTGTTGTTGCGAGTGTTTGGGCTTCACAGGTG
>JAZDOF010000119.1:0-5093 GCA_043799015.1 Pseudomonadota bacterium
AGGCTGCTTCGGGATTTCGGAAAGGAACTGGCATCCATAGGCGCGGTCTTGAGCGAAGCGGAGTACAAAGAGGTCAAAGGGGATTGATCGGCACAGGCGTTGAGATAAGAGACGGATACGTTGTCGGGGAATTAACCCTACGATGCGATTTATGAGACGCCGCCGGTAACTTTGCCACGCATCCGTCTCCTATTCCGGCGCCTATGGCCCCCTTCGATCCGCGACGCGTCCCTAGCCGGCGGGTGGCTCATCGGCTCCGATGGGCAGCAGTACGGTGAAGGTTGAACCCTCGCCGGGGCGGCTCACGACCTTGATATCGCCTTCGTGGTTCTTCACTATCCCGTAGCTGACCGCGAGGCCGAGCCCCATCCCGGTCCCTTCGGAGGATTTCTTGGTCGTGAAGAAGGGGTCGAAGATTTTGTCGATCATGGACTCGGGCATACCCGGACCTGAGTCCGTCACGTCCACTTCCAACCTTGCCCCCTCGCGCCGTGAGCGGATCTCCAGCGTTCCCATGCCTTGCATCGCCTCGAAGGCATTCAGGATAATATTCAAAAAGACCTGTTCCATCAGGCCCTCGTCAACGACGACCAAGGGAGTCGATGGGTCATATATCTTATTCAGTCTTATTCCGAAAAACCGCTTTTGATGGATTATGATTTCGAGGGTCCGATCAATTAGGTCTTCTATTCTTGCCGGCCCTTTGCTCAACGGCATCTCGCGTGCGAAATCGAGGACTCCCTGAACGATATGATGGATCCTACCGGTTTCCTTGACAACAATTTCAAGATCCTTTCGCGTTGCCTCGTCGTCTTTGAACTTTTCCATTAGAAGGGACGCGAATTTAAGTGCCTCGGCCAGCGGCCGGCTGATCTCATGCGCGATCCCCGCGGAAAGCTTACCAAGCGAAGAAAGCTTTTCGGTTCGGAGAAGACGCCGCTCCATCTCCTTCTTTTCCCTGATGTCGGTGAACACCCCGACGGAGCCGGCTTCTTTTCCGTCTTCATAGAGTATTGCCGCGGAAATGTACACCGGTATCTCGTTTCCCATGTAATCCAACACGAGCAGGTCGCGTTTCTTGAGGATGCCCGGTCCGCCGAAGTCGTCGGATCTGAGGTCCTTCATCACTCTCTTGGCTTCACCCGGCGGGTAGAGATTGACGATATTCATCTTGCTCACCACGTCTTCTTTACCGTAGCCGAGCAGACGTTCCGCCGCGCTGTTGAAGATTATTATTTCCCCGCCCTTTCGGATGCATATGATCGCGTCGGGAGAATGCTCGATAAGGTTTTCTCGGAACTTGTATTGGCGCTCCAGCTCTATGTTCGCTTCTCTGACGAGGGTCTCCAAATTATGGGTGTACTGCCTGAGTTTGCTCTTGAGGGCCAGTCGCTCGATGGATCGCTTGAGGGCAAATGACAGGAGCTCGTCGCTGATGGGTTTGGCCAGGAAATCCGATGCGTCCTTCCGAAGGCATTCGACCGCCATTTCCATGTCCCCGTGGCCCGTCATGATGATCACTTCGGCATCGGGGAGTCTCCCCTTTATCCGCTCGAGCACCTGCAAGCCGTCCATTCCGGGCATCCTTACATCGAGAAGAGTAACATCAGGGGCGTCGTTTCGAATAACTCCGAGTGCCTCGCGGCCGTCCGCGGCCGTAACCACGGCGTACCCGTCCGATTCCAGAGACATTCGCAACATGCTCCTGATGCCTTCTTCATCGTCAACAACAAGGATCTTTATCATCACCGGTCCACCTCATTTTTGTCCAGCGCGGGAAAAACAACCTTGAACACCGCTCCTTCCCCCTTCTCGCCCAAGGCCTCGATCGAACCATTGTGTTCTCTTATAATGCCATAACTGATGGAAAGCCCAATCCCCGTTCCTTCACCGACTTTCTTGGTGGTGAAAAAAGGCTCGAAAATTTTTGCCCTCAAATGGGGCGGTACTCCCGTCCCCGTGTCCCATACCGTCACCACGACGCGACCGTCCTTATCGTACGACCTTATGCGGAGAGATTTTTCCGGCTTTTTGCCTTGCTTGGTAAGGTTTTTTTCATTCTCGAGTATGGCGTCGCGCGCGTTGAGCACCAAATTCATGAACACCTGTTCAAGCCTGTTGGCATCTCCCATGATATAAGGAATATCATCCTTCAGCTCCAAGTCCCAGCGAATACCGCGTTCCTTCAACTGCGAGCCCACCAGGGTGAACACGCCCCGTATGGGGTTGTTGACTTGAAGGGGGATCATGCTTTCATCGGCCTTTCGGCCGAAGACGCGAAGATGGTTTATGATGCGGGCCGCCCGGTCCGTGCCGTCATTCATCCTTTCGCCAATTTGCCTTAGCTGGTCGGCGGTGGGAAGCTCCCCTTTCCGGAGGGTCTTCAGGAGGAAATCGGCCCCGATTTTGATCACGTTCAAAGGCTGATTCAACTCGTGCGCGATGCCTGTCGCCATCTCCCCAAGAGTGGCCATCTTTCCCGTTTGAACGAGCATGGCCTCCTGCTCGATCTTTCCGTTACATCCCATACTGCCGCTATTATGGCGGAGCTGTCCTTGAACCTGCTAAGCCTTGCATGAATGTTGACCAGAAAGTGTGAGCCGTCGCGGCGCCGGTGGCGGAGGACCCTGAACGCGGATCCTTCCCCTGCCGCGACTATCTCCGCGACGGAACCGATTCCGTCCCGTTCTTCATCGGCGACAAGCTCCGAGAATTTCTTTCCGACCAACTCCTGAGCGGTGTACTGGTACTCGAGCTCGGCCCTGGCATTGACGTCCAATATGGTCCCCGCATCGGGGTCGACCACCAGCATGGAACAAGGTGCATTATCGAACAGGAACCTGTACTTGGCTTCAGATTCACGGAGCCGTCTCTCCGATGCGCGTAAATGATGGAGCATTCTGTAAAAGGAATGGGTGAGTTGTTGGATTTCGTCGCCGGTGGGGGGCCCCTGAAAAGGCTCGTCCTCTCCCTCCGGAAGACGATTGATCTGTTGAAGGGAACGAAGAAAACCGCCGTGCCCGGCCTCACGACTGATCTGGTCCGCGTGCTCGGTGAGTTCCTTCAACGGGAGAGTAATTCGCTTGGACACGATTTCGATGAAGAGCCAACTGATGCCGATGAGCACCAGACTGGCGATCAGGTGGAAGAGTTTGAGTTGAACCACGGCCGCGCCTGCCTGTATTAGGGTGGGAAACACGGCGAACTGTAAGACCAAAGCGATCAGGATGATGCCGCCCACAAGTACTACCAGTGTACTGAACAATATTCGATTCTTAAAAGACAGGAAAAACGGTTGGTTCCTTGTGGGCGATTCATGGAAGGAGCGGATCGAGTCCGGAGTCGCGGTCTCGGCATGTTCGAAAGGAGTCGGCTTGGTCGATGAAGATTCGTGAGTCATGCTTTTCAAAATCCACGGCTCGATGTCGGTTTTTCTCAAGAAAGAGAAGTGTCTATTTCATACCTTCTCGATGTGCGATGAACAATACGAGAAAAAGGCCGTTCAATCCGTAAACGAGTTTTCCATTAACCTGAAACGGCATCAATCATGGGTAGTCGGCCGGCAGGTCCGACCTTTCCGCCTTTTTCTTCACCGCTTGCATCAGAATTGTCGCGCCCATCAACGCCACCCCGGCCACATCACTCCAGACACCCGGGTGTACAAGACACAATCCCGCAACCCCCAGCATCACCCGTTCGACAATTGTGGACCTCATCATCAGCCAACCGCAAGCGGCCGACGCAAAGGCAAAGACGCCGGCAAAAGACGTAACGATGACGCGCAGCATTTCGAATGCATCGTCTCCCTTCAGCAGCAAAGCCTTTCCGGAAGGGTCGACGGTGAACATGAAAGGCACTACGAAGGCCACAGCGGTGTATTTCCAGGCCATCAAGGTGGTTTTGAACGGATCGCCGCCGGATAACGCCGCGGCGGCAAAGGGAGATAGCGCCGTCGGGGGAGATACTTCCGAGAGCACGGCGTAGTAGAAGATGAACATGTGTGCTACGTAATCGGGCACCCCGAGTTTCGTCAGAGCCGGCGCGGCAATGACGGCCGCAATGATATATGTGGCGGTTATGGGGACCGCAAGTCCGATGACCCATAATAGGATGCCCGTTAAAACGGCGGTAAGGAGCAGGTTGCCTCCCGAATAGGCGATAACGATCGTGGACAGCTTCAAACCCAACCCGGTCAGGCTCACTACTCCCACTATAATCCCCGCGCACGCGCACACCGCGGCAACGTTCAATACCCCCATAGTCCCCTGTTTGAGGGATTCCACGATTTTCATGGGAGTGAACCAGGTCTCCCTGCGAACGAAACAGGCGAGAACGCAGACCATGGTGGCGAAAAATACCGCCATGGACGGGGTGTATCCCGAGACCAACCCGGCCACCAGCACCATTACGGGAAGAAAGTGGTACCCGTACTTACTGGTGAGCTCCCAAAGAGAGCTTGGGTTCTCAACCTGCACCATCTTGATCCCGAATTTCTTCGCATTGAACTCCACCATGAGCAAGAGGCTCCAGTAGTAGAGGCAAGCAGGAATGGCCGCCATTTTTATGACGTCAAGGTAAGTTATCCGCAGAAACTCCGCAATCAAGAAAGCCGCCGCGCCCATTACCGGCGGCGTCAAAACCGCGCCGAGGCCCCCCGCGGCAAGCAATCCGCCCGCGTCCTCGGGACTGTACCCGGATTTCTTCAGCATCGGGTAGGCCACGGACCCAACGGTTACCGTGTCCGCGACCCCGCTTCCCGAACCGCCGGCAAGAAAGAAAGAAGACATGACCACCGTTCGGCCCGCACCGGTGGGTTTGCTTCCCATGGCCGTAAACGCGAATTCAACGTAAAATTTTCCTGCACCGGAAACGCCCAAGAAAGCTCCGAAGATGGTAAACATGATGATGAAAGTGGAGGAGACGTCTATAGGTACGCCAAAGATGCCCTCGAGGGTCATATACATGTGCCCCACTATGCGATCCAATCCGTAACCGCGATGGGTCCACGGAGATGGGAGCCAAGGCCCCACATAGGCATATATAAGAAACAACACCACGGTGGCGGGCATGATCCAACCGGAAGTCCGACGGGC
>JAZDOF010000131.1:0-2925 GCA_043799015.1 Pseudomonadota bacterium
TAACCACCCCCGCCCTCACGATCCCAGTCATAACCCGGTATGCCAATGCCTTGACCAAATCAGGCGAGGAGGTGTCGCCGGAAGCGGAAGCCTTTTCGCTCCAATTGCGGCGGAAATCCTTGTATGAAATCGGATCATGGAACCGAACAAAGACCTTTCCGTATTTTCTGGACAAAACTTTTCTTGCCCGCAACACCTCGAGAAAACTCTCCTTGGTCTTTTCCTTACCGGACAGCTCCCTCAAATATGAACCCTCCTCGGGGTTCTCATCATATCCTAAGAAAACGGGAATGAATGTAAGATCTTCGGTCTCTCCTTCATCCACCGCCTGTACCAAGAAGCTCAACATGCCCAATTTGGGTTGAAGGAGTTGTCCGGTGCGACTTCTTCCGCCTTCGATAAAGACCTTGATATTCCAGCTTTCCTGAAGCAGGACCCTAAGATATGCGGCAAACACTTGCGCGTAGAGATCGAGCCCCTTGAACGATCGTCGCAGAAAGAATGCGGTGGTGTACCGCATAAGCTGCCCCACCGGCCAAAACAACAGGTTATTGCCGGCCGCGATGAGCGGAACCGCCATTCCTTTGACGAACATCAGCCACCCGGTCAGCAGGTAATCGAAATGACTCTTGTGACACGGCACGAAAACCAACGTCCCTTTCGATCCAAGCCTCTTCAGCTCGTCAAATTGTTGTTGTTTGAGGTCGATGCCGTCAAAGACGTGGTTGAAAGTCCAGCCGAGAGAGTAATACCAGAAGTGAATCATCTGAAGCCGAGGGTCTGCCGCGATTTCTTCAACATAGCTTTCCGCCTTGCGTCGGACTTTCTCGACGGGCTTTCCTTCCTTCTCGGCAACACGGATGACTTGGTCCTGTACGAGTCGGTCCATGAGCACTCGTTCCTTGATTTCGGACCTGGTCACGTTTTCCGGCCCACGGTTGACCCTTATACGATCGTTGACGGCCTTGTTGAGCTGAGAGCGTAGATCGTGCGGTGCATCCTCGACGGAGTGTTCGGCGCCGAACTCCTCGAATTGACTAAGCAGGTGGACGGGTTCCCCTGCAATCAGCTCCGGAGGAGTCCACCGCCTGGACCGGTAATGCATCCGCCGCAGTATGCCGGGCTTGTCGGGATCGCCCAGGAACACGTGCCTGAATGGACGAATAGCCCGTCTGGGGGTGCGGTCAAAAAGCAGAAAAAGCGGCACGATGGAAATGCAACCGGCCAGTTTCCCCTGAATGCTCATGAGGATGCCCAACGGGTCGTGGTCCGGATGGACGTAGCGGTCCCGCAAGTTCTCGTCGTCCACAAGAAACATCACGGCAGCACCGGCGTTTTCCAATATGGATTTGAGACAATCTTCCGTGACCACTTCGGTGCGTCTACGGCCCCGAAAGAGCCCTAGAATTCGCTGTTTCCAAACGCGTACCACTTTCGAGAGAGATCCCGATCTTGCCGGCGGCATGTCGAAGACGTACGCGGGGAGCGGGAGTCCCAGCCGAGCAAAACGCATTCTTAGGAAGTGAAGATCGTACCAACTCTTGTACTTCATCGCGTAGACAACGGGCCCGATCTTGGCCAGGTTACGGATCTGTTCCACCACCTGGTCTTCTATCACCACGTTTGCTGAAAGAAAGGGGATGATCTTTTCCATCAACCAGGGGGGCGGCTGATCGAGGACTCCTTTGAGATGCCTAAAACGACCGTCGCTGAGGAACGGCAACACCGTATTGTGTGTCGAGGTGTCTTTCATGGCGATAAGCCCGGGACCTCCTGCCGGTCGGACGATGCCGTCCAACGTGATGTGGCGTCGACACGCCGAATGGATACCGTGATCTCCGGCGTCGATTCCCGGTATCATAACAGCCTCCGGGCCGGCAGGCCACTACGAAATGGCGTTGTGGCCGGGCCCTCACAAGGCCGGTCCGCTAACCGTACGAAGTCCTTCCAAATCAGACGGTTACGCCGCGGGAGACGTCACGTTTCAAAAAGAGCTGTTCTCAATCGGGCCGGTTATGGTAGTATGAGGGCTGCTACAAGGGAACGTCGGAGTCCGGAATGCGAAGATTCAGGTTAACCTTACCGGCAATATGCCTTATTTCGATCGCCTGCACGATTGTGTGCAATCCCTGCATGGCCGAGACCTACTTAGAGTATTACGAGCAAGGGGAATTCTTCCTGCGTGTGGAAAAGTGGGACCGCGCTATCGAGCTTTTCTCGAAAACCATTGAAGCCAGCCCCGGCTTCTTTCTCGCGTATCACAATCGGGCAATCGCCTATTCGAAAAAGGGCGACTACGAGAAGAGTCTTCAGGACCTTAAGAAAGCCGTGGAACTCAATGCCGACTACCCCGACGCCTACGGTCTCATGGGCCTGGTTTATGAAATCAAGAAAGACTACAAGTCCGCGATGGAGGCGTACAAACAGGCATTGGCCAAGGAGAAGCGACCGGACGTGAAGAAACGCCTTCAGAAGTGGATCCAAGATATGGAAGTCAAAACGAAACCCAGATCATGAACGTGCCCTATTCCAGGGGCCTCGGACGGACCCTGCCGGAAAATGGGGATTCGAAAAATGCCTACGGTGGTAATCGAGGGCCATGTATTCGAGGTTGATCAGGACGGGTTCCTGCAGAATCCGGAATGTTGGAACGAGGAGGTCGCGTCCCTCTTCGCCAAGATCGAAGGGATCGACGAGCTGACGGAAGACCATTGGCAGGTCCTGCTATATCTCAGGAACTACTACATGGAATTCAACATAGCCCCCATGATACGGAAGCTCTGCAAAGACACGGGATTCAAGCTACGGAAAGTGTACGAGCTTTTTCCGTCAGGACCGGCTAAGGGGGCCTGTAAGCTGGCGGGGTTGCCGAAGCCCACGGGATGTGTGTGACGCGCCGATCCGGACCAAGTCCGGCCCCGGGCA
>JAZDOF010000135.1:0-3252 GCA_043799015.1 Pseudomonadota bacterium
AAACGGAAGGTACTCGAGATGAGAGAGGACGGATACAAGGTTGCCGTGGTGGGAGCCACAGGCGCGGTCGGTAATACGATGATCGGTGTGCTGGAAAAACGAGCTTTCCCTGTACGCGAGTTGGTTCTTCTCGCTTCCGGCAGGTCCCAGGGCAGGACCATGACGTTCAAAGGGAAATCGTACCCGGTGGAGGAACTTACGGAATCATCCTTCAAAGGGGTCGAAATCGGTTTGTTTTCGGCGGGCGGTTCGATTAGTGAGAAGTTTGCCCCAATAGCGGCGGCGGAAGGCTGCATAGTCGTCGACAACACGGCTCACTTTCGCATGGACCCGGATGTTCCGCTGGTGGTGCCGGAAGTCAATCCTGAAGCCATAGCCGGGTACACCACGAAGAACATCATCGCCAATCCCAACTGTTCGACCATTCAGATGGTCCTGGCGCTTAAGCCCATACACGACGAAGGCGTGATCAAGCGAGTAGTGGTATCCACGTATCAGTCGGTATCGGGAACGGGTAAGGACGCCATAGAAGAGATGCTGGTTCAGTCTAGGGAAATGGCAACGGCCATACAGTGGACGAAAGAGGGTTCGGTCGATGAGCTTCTCCGCGGGCTCGCTCCGTTCAAGACCGTCAAGACCAATGTTTATCCGCATCGGATCGCGTTCGAATGCCTCCCCCACATCGACGTGTTCCTCGACAATGACTACACCAAGGAAGAAATGAAGATGGTCTGGGAGACTCAGAAAATCCTGGATCCCAACATCAAGTTGACTGCGACGACCGTCCGAGTCCCCACATTCTTCGGACATTCCGAATCGGTGAATGTTGAAACGGAGAGGAAGGTGACGTCGAGCCGCGCCCGTGAGCTGCTGTCCAATTTTCCGGGAGTAACCGTGATAGACGAACCCCGTGGCTTCAAGTATCCGCTCACCGCGACGGCCATGGGCGAATATCAGACCTATGTGGGAAGGATCCGGGAAGACGAGTCCACGGCCAACGGCTTGAACATGTGGATAGTGTCGGACAATATACTGAAAGGGGCCGCACTCAATGCGGTTCAGATTGCCGAAATCCTCATAGAGCGATACATCTAGCCCGATTGGGGGCTTCCACCGTGCAGAACAGGCATTATTCGGCGAAAAGGCCGAAACGGTAGAAACGACCGTTTCGGCCCTTGTTCGTCGTGCTCTTGTCGCAGGAGAGGCGTCGACAAATCGCCCCTGCGGAAATAGACAAACGTATTCGAGGAGTTTAGATGAGCAGCAAGCGTGAAGCCGTGATCGTGAGTGCCTGCCGTACTCCGTTGGGGTCGTTCGGCGGGAGCCTTGTCGGCATAGGCGCCACCCAACTCGGCGCACTGGCCATTGAAGAAGCAATACGACGGGCCGGGATCGAAAAGACCGACGTCAACGATGTGATAATGGGTCAAGTGCTCCCCCACGGGTACGGGCAGAACCCGGGACGTCAGGCGGCCGTAAAGGCGGGACTGCCTTGGGACGTCGGATGCATAACCGTGAACAAGGTGTGCGGGTCCGGGCTGAAGGCCGTGATGTTGGCCGCCCACGCGATTCAGGCAGGTGATGCGGATGTGGTCATCGCCGGCGGCATGGAAAACATGAGTGCTGCTCCGTACATACTGGACAAAGCCCGCTTCGGGTATCGTATGGGCAACGGCAAGGTCATCGATGCCATGGTAAACGACGGCTTGTGGGATATCGTGAACGATTTCCATATGGGTATCAGTAATGACCTTATCAGCGAAAAGTGGAACATCTCCCGCGAGGATCAGGACAGATATGCCGCGATGAGCTACGAAAGGTCCCTGGCTTCAATAAAGGAAGGGCGTTTCAAGGAGGAAATCTTCCCCGTAATGATCCCGCAGAAAAAGGGCGACCCCAAGGCCTTCGATACCGATGAATGCCCGCGAGAAACCTCGTACGAGGCCCTCAGCAAGATGAAGCCCGCATTCCAGAAGGTTGGTTGCGCCACGGCGGGTAATGCCTCGATCATATCCGACGGCGCCTCGGCTCTTTGCGTAATGTCCGAGGCAACGGCCAAATCCCGCGGCTTGAACATTCTTGCCCGAGTCGGCAGCCAGGGCTCGGCCGGCATCGACATGAAGTACGTCCTCATGGCTCCGATGTACAGCATACCGAGGGTAGCCCAAAAGGAAGGCGTCGATCCCAAGAACATCGACTTGATGGAGGTCAACGAGGCTTTCTCCGGCTCCACCATCGGCGTAATGCGCGAACTGGGACTTGATGTGGAAAAAGTCAACGTAAACGGCGGGTCCGTTGCTCTCGGGCACCCCATCGGCGCAAGCGGGGCCAGAGTGCTTACAACTCTCATCTATGCCATGAAGAACCGCGGTGCCAAGACGGGTATGGCTTCCCTTTGCCTCGGCGGCGGCGAAGCGGTATCATTGTACATTGATCGATAGGGACGCGGTGGGACCGGCTCCGGGCCGCGGATTGAACGCCGATGCCGTTGAATCAAGGCAAATCGCGTTAATCGGGGTAACCATTCACTCTTGTGGGGCAGGCTTTCCAGCCTGCCGAGATCGCACTAAGAAATTTCGCAGGCTGGAAAGCCTGCGCCACGTAACGATTGGATTTCCCCCCCCCGTAAGTGAATGGTTACTTAATCGGGATCGTCATTGCGAGGAGCCGAGCGACGACGCAATCTCCTGCGAAATAAGCCGGTCGTTTGGTCCCAAACGAGGGATGTCTTAGTGGTCTTCGAGGAATTGGCCGCAGGAGCCTCGTACAGAGTGCAAAAGGCTTAACTCAACGGCATTGGGTCTTACCCCCCTACTCCAGCTTTCCAAGAGGTACTAATGACTTTCGCGCACAATGAGTTTTCCTTCATGACGGGTGACGAGGCTTTCCTCCCTGTCGAGATTATGGAGGGCGGCACTAACAGGGTGGAAGGCAGGATCAATTATGAATCGCGCCATGAAGGGTTGATCGGAATACCTCACGGCGGCTTGAGTATGGGTTTTTGCATAGATTACTGGCGCCGCATGGCGAATGTCGAGTACCCGGTAAACGTGAACTTCAGGTTCGGCGGCTCTGGGGTGGCCATCGGCGAATCGGCCGACTTCAAAGTGGAGTCGGTTGTTGAAGGCCCGGCTCCGGGGGTGAAGGCAAGTATCACGAAAGATGGAGACAAGACCCCGTACCTGAGAGCGGAAATAACACATACCGATGAATGGGCCCCTACTTTACCCGAATCAGCCCCACCCGATTATT
>JAZDOF010000167.1:0-4237 GCA_043799015.1 Pseudomonadota bacterium
GTATCGCGAGAAGGGCTTGAAGTGTGTGCAGGAAGGGTGTGAATAGATTCGGGTAGGTGTCGATTTTTTTCTGGACAAACTTATGAGTATATCATATAGCCACATGCCATGTCAAGGGTAATGTGGCCTGTGGGTCGCAAAGGCACCCGTGCATCCTACGGCCCCCATGCACGGCAATCCCCCTTGTTTCTCCGCGAGTCCGGGTCCTACGGACTTCGCGTTTGCGCCGCGGCGTAATTATTCCTTGTATGTGTCATTGAGGGCGAAAAGGAGGAGTTATGCGAATCGGAGACATTATCAAGCTCAATGGTCAAAAGGCTGAATACAGCCTCTTCGGAAGGGATCGATTTTCCAGATGCACATTGCCCGACGGGCATTACGTCATAGTCGGTTTCGAAGACGGCTACGTCGGACTTGCGTGGAGCGACACCGAAGGGAACGTATCACGCAAGCATCGCTACAGGATCGAGACGTCCGAGGTTGGGTCTCCGCTGGAAAACTGACGTGTCCGACTGATTTGGACCTATCCGTTCAGGTGGTATTCATCTTTAGGGGACCTCAGCGCCACAGACCGCCGTCACAAAATTCCGAGCCGATCAAGGAGGGGGTGCCGCTTGTTGCGGCACCGAGTGATCAACCGAGCCGATGCATGTGGGGAACATGGATCCCGTCGTGACTCAAGGGTCTTACGATCCTGCCCGAAAGTTACGAATAAGGCGGTTTGCCCTCGACCGGGAGGAGTATAGGGCCGACCGCCGGGTCTTTAGTAGATCTTGAGCCCGTGCAGCTTCTCCCAGGTCTCCTTCGAATACCAGATATCCACCAATTCATCCCGGTACAGGGAGTCTCTGCGTCGCATCGCGTCGGCAACGTCTTCCCTCAACAACTTTTTTATGCTGCTGAATGCGGGGCCGAAACGTGCCGCAAATTCCGCCGCCTTGCCGGCAACTCCCGTGGCCTGCTCCAACGGTCCCGCGACCATGTCGGCCAACCCGATATTTTCGGCCTCTTCCGCGGACAGCATCGCGCCGGTATAAGAAAATAGTTCGGCCTTACGTGATCCTACACAATACTGAAGCATGTCCACGCTTCCGGGAAACAGTGATGAACCGAAGTTGATCTCCGGCAGGGATATCTTGGCCTGGCCGGTGACCATGACTCGATAATCGCACGCGGTTGCTATGATGCATCCGCCGCCGACGGCATGTCCGTTGATGGAAGCGATGACGGGTTTGGGATGGAGGAACAGGTACGTATAGAGGTCGGAAAATTTCGTGCAAAACCGTATGAAATCCGACTTGGAATAGCCCAGAAACTCGGGCACATCCAGGCCGAATGAGAAAAAAGTGCCGGAACCGGTTAATACGACGGCCTTTATCTCGGAGGCATCGGCTAGTTCGTCCAATACGCTTCTGAGTTCTTCAGTGAGTCCCTCGTTTATCGCGTTTACTTTTCCCCGGCCCAGGGTCAAAGTTGCTACGCCGTTCTTTACGGCTTTGGAAACCGAATTCATCAACGTGATTCTCCTTGATCGACGGCGACGGGGCATGCCCCGTCGGGTAAGGGCAGGCGGCTACACAACGATGGTAGGTCCTACTTCATCCTGAGCCGCGCAAAGGATTTCGCCGTCCGTTTCCAGAAACTGAGGAACGGCCGCCCTGGCACTGGCTAGGGCCAAATCGGGGGTGTTGTTGGTCTCGGAAACGTGGGCAAGCACCACGTAGCGCAATTGGTCCGAACAGACCTGCCGGAGAAGTTGAGCCCCGGCCTCGTTGGAAAGATGTCCGAGACGACCTTTCACGCGCTGTTTCAATTCCCAGGGATAGGGCCCGTCCATGAGCATCCGGGGATCATGGTTGCTTTCCAGGACCAGCGCGTGGACGCCGGTCAATACGTTGGCAACCAAGCCTGTTGAGGACCCCAGGTCCGTGGCCAGTCCTACCGTGGCCCATCCATTCTTGATGCGGAAGCCCACCGGGTCCGCGCAGTCGTGCGGCACCGAGAAGGGGTGAATGGTGAAGCCGCCGAGGTGAAAGATTCGCCCGGTTTCAAATATTTCCATACTATGGGCCTTACCGACCGTTCTTTCACTCACCCGTCGCGTTCCGGCATTCATATAGACCGGTATCTTCAGCTTCCTCGATACTACGCCCACGCCTTTGATATGGTCCAAGTGACCATGTGACACAAGTATGCCCTTGATGGTTGACGGATCTTCCCCGGCCTTTTCAACACGCTCCAGGATCTGCCGGCCCGAAAGCCCGCAGTCCACAAGCAAGGAGGAACCCTCGGCTTGAATGAGGAAAGAATTCCCGGAGCTTCCGCTGGCGAGCGCTGTGATTCTCATTAATGCGGTCCTCTAAGGCATACGACGGGACGGCAAAATATCGTGACGAGCTGGAAGTGTCAAGTCGTTTTGACAATATACTAAAATCACGCCATAAAGCCGTAAAGACACAAATGACGACGGAAAACGCCGTGTGGCATACGATTCAGGCACGAACCCGGTCCGTCGATAGGTATTTGCCGGCATTTGATTTCTTTGTGCCTTTGTGTCCTCGCGGTTCATCCTTCGTCCGTTGCGGTGAGCGATTACAAGTACTGTTTCAAGTGTTGGCCGTAGTGAAGTATAATTGGGCACTGCGGCGATCCGTGGAGTGGAATTTTACCGCAGGGTGAGGACGCAGGCCCGAAAAAAAAGGGCTCGCCGAGGGGTTGCCGCAGACGGCGTCAGGTGGTCCCAAAAAGCTCGAAGAGTACATATGAACACACAGGAACAGGCGCATAAACTCAAGTCCATATCCCGTGCGGACTTTGACTTCGTTAAACACACCCCTTTGTTTGACGCGATCCCGCAAAAGGCGCGGCTGCAATTGTTTCTATGCATCACGCGTCGCCAAGTCCCCGCGGGGACTCGTTTCATCTTTCAAGGAGAAGAAGGAGAGGTTTTCTACATAGTGCGCAGCGGGTCCTGCACCGTGAGCGTTGAGCGGGACGGAAAGGTTCATCCCGTCGCGATCATAGGTCCGGGACACACCGTGGGGGAGATGGCGTTGCTGACGGGCGAGCGTCGGAACGCCCACGTGGAATCGCGTACCGAAATGGAACTCTGGTGCATAAGCCGTGACGACTTTGACCGGATTTGCGGGGAGTACCCCCAAGTGGCTCATTTCCTCACCGGGATTGTGACCAACCGGCTCGATCATACGAGGGTCACCGCAGACCGAACCATCGGGAAATACACGATCAACGGAGTGCTCGGCAAAGGGGGGGGGAGTATTGTCTACAAAGGTGTTCACACGAGCCTGAATATGCCCGTCGCCATAAAGATGCTGAAACATCAACTGGCGATGGATCCTCACTTCCTTGAGCAATTCCACCGAGAAGCAAGAACCATCGCGAATCTCAACCACGAAAACATAGTGAAGGTCTACGACATCGAGGAGCTTTATCGAACGGTTTTCATCGTGATGGAGTACCTTGAAGGTAAAACGGTGGAAAGCATTCTCAACGACGTCGAAAGACTACCGCCGTCGTTCGCGCTCAACATCATTCTTCAGGTATCCGCGGGTCTGGGCTACGCGCATCGAATGGGTATCATCCACCGGGACGTCAAGCCCGCGAACATCGTGGTGTTGTCCGGCGGCCGCGTGAAGATCCTGGATTTCGGCCTTGCGGAGGCCCCCGGTGCCACCGAAGGAAGGGTCATTGAGGGGACGCCGCTGTATGTGCCCCCTGAAAGGCTCAAGCCGGGCACGGTGGATGAGCGTTCGGACATCTATTCTCTAGGTATGTCGTGCTACAAGATGATCACGGGTCGGTACGCCTTTGACGATGCGGACGTGGGGCATCTCCTGTACCGGCATCTCAATGAAGACATACCCGACCCGAGGGAATTCCTGTGCGATTTACCCGACGAGCTTTTCACCTTCCTGACGCGATCAACCCGAAAGAACCCGGCCGACAGATACCAGAGCGCGGATGAAATCATCCAGGAACTTACTCCGTTGGCCAAAAAGCTCGGTGTCCGCATGCAAGGGGAGGGGGGATCGGAGACCAGCCTGACAATGCTTTCCATCTCCTACCAGGCCCGGCATGGGGAGATCGTCAGAAGGCTGCTTCGGGATTTCGGAAAGGAACTGGCATCCATAGGCGCGGTCTTGAGCGAAGCGGAGTACAAAGAGGTCAAAGGGGATTGATCGGCACAGGCGTTGAGATAAGAGACGGATACGTTGTC
>JAZDOF010000178.1:0-16633 GCA_043799015.1 Pseudomonadota bacterium
CGCTCATACTAAAGATAGAAGCGAAGTTAGAGGCGGCGGTAAAAAGCCGTGGCGACAAAAAGGCACCGGGCGGGCTCGAGCGGGCAGTAGTCGGTCGCCCATATGGAGGGGCGGCGGTACAATTTTCGGTCCCAAGCCTAGATCATACGTCACAGCGGTACCCAAGAAGGTCCGCAAAGCCGCCCTAAAGGCGGTACTAACGGCTAAGCTGAAGGCGGGCGGGTTGACCGTACTTGACAAGATCGACCTGGAAATGCCCAAGACCAAGCTGTTTGTGCAGGTATGCAAGGACCTGGGGCTCGATGCATCCAAGGCACTGTTCGTGACGCCTGAAAAGGACGAGTCACTACTGCGGTCGTCTAGGAACCTATACAGATATCTCGCACTTCCTTGTGCAGGACTCAACGTTTATGACATACTTCGATATGATAAACTCGTTGTGGTCCGCGACGCGATTCCCAAGATTCATGAGAGGCTTGCCTGATGTTCGAGGAATACAGGATAATCCGTAGGCCGATAGTGACCGAGAAAGGCTCCAACCTTAAAGAGAGCGCGAATCAAATCGTGTTTGAGGTGGCTCTCGACGCTAACAAGCAGGAAATAAGGAAGGCGGTCCAAAAGATATTTAAGGTCACCGTCTTGTCCGTGCGAACTCAAAACAGGCTCGGCAAGCGAAAGAGGCTGGGCAAGTGGTTGGGACGCAGGAAGAATTGGAAAAAGGCAATAATTACTCTCAAAGAAGGGGATCGAGTGGAGTTCTTTGAGGGAGTGTAAAGCCGGTCGGCCGTCCGGCTCGATCCGAAACGGGAGAAGGCCGATGCCGGTCTTTCGACCCAACATGCGTTGAGGACGGGATTCATGGGTATTAAGAAATACAAACCGACATCGCCTGGAATGAGGTTTCGAACGGGGTTCTCGTTTGAGGAGTTGACGGCCTCCGAGCCTCACAAGCCGCTTGTGGAAGGACTTAGAAAAACCGGCGGCCGGAATAACTTCGGTCGGCTCACCGTAAGACATCGCGGCGGCGGTCATAAGCGACTATACAGACAGATTGATTTCAAACGGGACAAAACGGATGTTCCGGGCAAAGTAGCGGCCGTAGAGTACGACCCCAATCGCAGCTCACGTATCGCGCTGGTTCATTTCGCGGACGGCGATAAACGCTACATCATCTGCCCTCTCGGATTAAAGGTCGGGGACACGGTATTGTCCGGAGACAAGACGGACATACTACCGGGCAATTGCCTCCCCCTAAAGAACATTCCCTTGGGCACCTACGTGCACAACGTGGAGATGAAAATAGGCAAGGGCGGGCAGTTGGTGCGCTCCGCGGGCGGATACGCACAGCTCATGGCCAAGGAAAAGGGCTACGTGCAGATCAAGCTGCCATCAGGGGAAGTCCGAGCGGTTTTGGATAGATGTCGCGCCACCATAGGCCAGGTGGGAAACATCGAACACGAAAACATATGCTACGGCAAGGCCGGCCGAACGCGCCACATGGGTAGACGACCCAAGGTACGAGGGGTTGTTATGAACCCGGTAGACCATCCGCACGGCGGCGGCGAGGGGAGGACTTCAGGCGGCCGGCATCCGTGTACGCCTTGGGGCTTCCCCACCAAAGGCTACAAGACGAGAAAGCGAAACAAGCCGTCGGACAAATTCATCATTAAGCGAAGGAAGTGATCACCATGCCTCGTTCGGTCAGTAAGGGACCTTTTATTGACGACCATCTTCTCAGAAAAGTGGTGAGCGCGAGAGACACCGGATCCCGAAGGGTGATACAGACATGGTCGAGGCGATCGACGGTCATTCCCGACATGGTTGGACTCACCTTTGCCGTCCATAACGGAAAGAAGTTCATCCCGGTGTTTGTTACGGAAAACATGGTTGGGCATAAGCTTGGGGAATTTTCCCCGACCCGCACCTTTCACGGTCATGCCGGCGATCGCAAGGCCAAAAAGGGAAGATAGAGATGGAGTGGACCTCAATACTGCGATATGCCAAGATCTCGGCTAGGAAGGCCCGGCTCGTGGCGGATCTCATCCGAGGAAGAAAAGTGTCGGTCGCTTTGGGGCTGCTCCGGTTCACTCCCAAGAAGGCGGCCGTATTGATCGACAAGATAGTCAGGTCCGCCATGGCCAACGCGGTGGAATCCGGGCGGGTCGACGAGGACAAACTCATGGTTGCGGTTGTCACCGTTGACGAGGGACCGACGGTAAAGCGGTGGAGCCCGAGGGCAATGGGTCGTGCAACCCGAATAAGAAAGCGAACCAGCCACATTCGTGTGGCGGTGTCGGAGAAGTCATAATAATCGTTCACTAGGGCGGATGGTAGGATCGAGCAAAATCGCGTCAAATCGTCACCCTGAGGAGGATTTGTCTTGGGTCAGAAGGTTCATCCCCATGGTTTCCGGCTAGGGATTACTCGCACATGGGACTCGCGTTGGTATTCCGAACGGGAGTATGGAGATTTCTTGATCGAGGATCTCAGGCTTCGATCCTTCATCAAGAAATATCTGGCGGACGCCAGCGTGTCCCGGATCGAGATCGAACGGGCGGCGGGTAAAATTAAGCTGATAATCCACACGGCTCGCCCCGGGGTGGTTATCGGTCCGAAAGGGTCAAAGATCGAAGAGCTGCGGCGGTCCTTGCAAAGGATCACGACCCGGGACGTGGTGGTCGATATCAAGGAAGTTCGTAGACCTGAGATCGACGCGCAACTCGTGGCCGAAAACGTCGCTCAACAGCTCGAACGGCGAGTGGCCTTCCGTCGCGCAATGAAGAAGTCCGTAACCAGCGCACTTAAGTCCGGAGCGAAAGGCATTCGTATCGCTACCGCCGGCCGCCTGGGAGGCGCTGAAATGGCCAGGAGAGAATGGTACCGGGAAGGTCGTGTTCCCCTGCACACGCTAAGGGCGGATATTGACTACGGAATTGCCGAGGCGCGGACGACGTACGGAGTGATCGGCGTGAAGGTCTGGATATTCAAGGGCGAGTTGATCAAGAGCCAAACGGCGGAGAGTTGAGATGCTGGCGCCTAAGAAAGTAAAATACAGGAAAAGGCAAAAGGGCCGGACCAAGGGACGGCCGCTTGCAGGGACTACGGTCGCCTTTGGGCAGTACGGGCTCATGGCCCTTGCGCCCGGATGGATTACCTCGAGACAGATCGAGGCCGGACGAATCGCCATGACTAGGCACGTTAAGAGAGGCGGCAAGATTTGGATCCGGTTGTTTCCCGATAAGCCGATTACCAAGAAGCCCGCTGAGACGCGTATGGGCAAAGGTAAAGGGTCCCCTGAAGAATGGGTAGCCGTGGTTAAGCCGGGAAAGATCATGTACGAGATGGAAGGCGTACCGGTCGAAGTGGCGCAGGAAGCTTTCCGGTTGGCCGCTCAGAAGATACCTATTAGAACCCGGTTCGTGGTTCGCGAGGAGTTGGTATGAAAGCCCGAGAGTTGAGGGACCTCTCATCGGAACAACTGCTGGCCAAGGAAAAAGAGTTCCGTGAGGAAGAGTTCCGTATGCGCTGCAAGCACGCAACGGGCCAGCTCGATAAGACAAGCCGCCTTCCGCAACTCAGAAGGATTATAGCCCGTGTCAAGACTATTCTCAGGGAAAAGGAGGCTTCTCAATGAGCGCTTCCACTGAAAATGCGAGAAGACCCAAGGTTCGGACGGGCATTGTAGTGAGCGACAAGATGGACAAGACGGTCGTGGTCGAGGTTACGCGAACGGTCATCCATCCCACCTACAAGAAGTTTGTGAGACGCAGAAAACGGTTTATGGCTCACGACGAAACCAACCGGTGCAGGGTCGGGGATGAAGTGATGATAGTGGAAACCCGGCCTCTCAGTCGGAAAAAGAACTGGCGGGTCCGTAAGGTCATTAAAGAGGCGGCGCTGCCCGGAGGTACGGCATGATTCAGCAGCAAACCCGTCTGGACGTAGCGGATAATTCGGGAGCCAAGGAGCTTTATTGCATTAAGGTCCTTGGCGGAACCCGACGCAAGTATGCCGGTGTGGGAGACGTGATCGTCGTATCGGTCAAGGAAGCCATCCCCAACTCCAAAGTGAAAAAGGGAGAGGTTCACAAGGCCGTGGTGGTCCGCACAAGACGCGCGGTTCGCCGTAATGACGGCTCCTACATCAGGTTCGACGACAATTCGGCCGTCTTGCTCAATAATCAGCTTGAGCCGATCGGCACTCGAATATTCGGGCCGGTAGCGCGAGAACTGAGGGCCAAGAGATTTATGAAGATCGTATCCTTGGCGCCGGAGGTGCTATAAAATGGCTCATGTCAAGAAAAACGATACCGTGAAGGTACTCTCGGGTAAGCACAAAGGGCGAAGGGGAAAGATACTCAAGGTCATGCCCGAAAAATCCACGGCTATTGTGGAGCGCCTGAACATGATCAAGCGTCATGTCAAGAGCACCGGGCAAGCCGGAAAGCAGGGCGGCATCGTGGAGAAGGAAGCGCCCATCCCCTTTTCGCAACTGATGTTGGTATGTCCGAAGTGCTCAAAGGCGTCGCGGACCGGGAGAAGGTTTCTCGAGGACGGCACCAAGGTACGGTACTGCAAGAAATGCAACGAGCAGATTGACTAGGGGAAGACGCAATGGGCTCCCGTTTAAGAAGTTATTATCACGAATCGGTGGCTCCGGCCCTCATGGAGCGTTTCAAGTTCAAGAGCCCCATGCAGGTTCCCGGCCTGGTGAAAATTGTCGTAAATATGGGACTGGGTGAGGCGGTACAAAACGCTAAAGTGGTAGATGTCGCCCAGTCCGAAATGGCCCTTATAACGGGTCAACGACCCGTATTACGGAAGGCGAGGAAGTCGATCGCCACGTTCAAGCTCAGAGCGGGCATGACGATCGGCTGCAAGGTTACCCTACGACGTGACGTCATGTATCACTTCCTCGACAAGTTGATCAGTATCGCCTTGCCGCGAGTGAGGGATTTCAGGGGTGTCAACCCTAAGGGTTTCGACGGTCGGGGAAACTTTTCCATGGGGATCAAAGAGCAAATCATCTTTCCCGAGATCGATTACGATAGGATCGATCAGATTCGGGGAATGAACATAACGATGGTTACCTCCGCGCCGAACGACGAGGAGGCAAGGGAACTTCTAGCCAATATGGGTCTTCCTTTCAGAAAGTAAGTGCTTCATTTCCCAGGGAGAGAGCATGGCTAAAACATCCATGATCGCTAAGGCCGCCAGACCCCAGAAATTCGGGGTCCGGCAGTATAACCGCTGCCAAGTCTGCGGTAGGCCCAGAGCGTATTATCGTAAATTCAAGATGTGTCGAATATGCCTGCGGACCGAAGCCCTCAAGGGCAACATTCCCGGCATAATGAAATCAAGCTGGTAGGAGGGCCCGCCATGAGCATGACAGACCCTGTCGCGGACATGCTGACTAGAATACGAAACGCTAGGCAGGCTCGTAAGGAACAAGTCACCATTCCGGCTTCCACTCTTAAGATCGCCATAGCTCAGATCTTGAAAGAGGAAGGGTACGTAAAAAAATACAAGGTAATTCGCTCGGCTAAGAATAAGCAAGGCGTCCTTAAAGTGACGATGCGCTTCGACGATAATAACGACTGCGTTATTGAAGGGCTTCAGCGCATATCAAGGCCGGGGCGTCGCACCTACGTAGGCTGCGAGCACAATGTAAAGAGCCACGGTGGAATGGGTATGTTGGTCATTTCCACCTCGCAGGGGTTGATGACCGACCGAGAGGCGAAACGCCGACGCATCGGAGGCGAGGTGCTTTGCAGCATCTGGTGATCTCAGGCGCATCAGGAGAGTAGTAGATGTCCAGAATAGGAAAGGCGCCAATAAGTGTGCCCGATAAGGTCAAGGCGGTGTTTACGGCTCCCGACCTCGTGGTGGAAGGGCCCCGCGGCTCCTTGAACCTGACGGTGTCCGATCTAGTACGTCTGGAGCTGGACACTTCGGAAATACGCGTGTTTGCCGCATCCGATCATCGCAAGAGCCGCGCCATGCACGGGCTCACTCGAACACTCATCCACAACATGGTCACCGGCGTGTCCCTGGGATTCACCAAATCCTTGGAAATACAAGGGGTAGGCTACAGAGCTGAAGCCGACGCGGAGACGCTCACCCTGATCGTTGGGTATTCCAAACCGGTCAAGATGGCTATTGAGGCCGGGTTGACGGTTGAGGTCGAAAAGAACACCACCATACATGTGCGGGGTGCGGATAAACAGCGTGTAGGAGAGATGGCGGCCCGTATTAGGCGGGTCCGCAAACCTGAGCCCTATAGGGGTAAAGGTATACGCTATGTCGGAGAACAGGTTCGTCGTAAGGTGGGTAAGGCCGGGGCGAAGTAACATAACCGGTGGGCCCTTTCAGGGGCGGGCTTATCTAAGTAACCTGTGCCGACCAAGAGGAAACGCGGATGGCGTCAGACATCACAAAACATGATGCCCGAAAGAAAAGAGCACGTCGCGTGCGCTTCAATTTGCGGGGTACAGCGGAACGGCCTCGTTTGACCGTGTTCCGATCGAACAGCAATATTTACGCTCAAATAGTGGATGACCAAAAGGGCATTACCCTCGCAACGGCTTCAACGCTGGATAAGGGATACCGGAAAAAAACCGGACAGCCCTTTAATAAAGAAACGGCACGGGAAATAGGGAAGCGGATCGCGGACCGAGCCCGTGAGAAGAACGTTACTAAAGTGGTTTTCGACAGAGGGTCTTATCTGTACCACGGCAAAGTCAAGGCGCTAGCCGAAGGTGCCCGGGAGGGCGGACTCGATTTTTAGCTTTCTAATCTGAAGGAGGAAGCGCTTGCTCAACAGACCCGATAATTCAAGTGAATCGGAATTTAAAGACCGCGTGGTACACCTCAGTCGTGTTGCCAAAGTCGTCAAAGGCGGGCGAAGGTTCTCTTTCAGCGCGATAGTGGTGGTTGGTGACGGACACGGTCAGGTCGGCTATGGGCTCGGAAAGGCCAACGAGGTTCCCGAGGCTATTAGAAAGGGGCTTGAACGTGCCAAGGCAACGATGATACGGGTACCGATACAGGACGGCTCCATACCTCATTCCATCACCGGACGATTCGGGGCGGCCAAGGTCATACTTAAGCCCGCATCATCGGGGACGGGAGTTATCGCCGGCGGTGCCGTCAGGGCGGTCATGGAATCGGCCGGGGTCCGTGACATATTGACCAAGTGTATCGGCACGAACAACCCCCACAATGTGGTTAAGGCCACGTTCGAAGGCCTAAGAGGTCTTCGTACCCATGACGATATCGCGCGGAAACTTGGGAAGCTCTCGCCCGAAAGAGATTCGGAAATGATCGAGGAGTCGGGGAACGATGCCTGAAGAAGCTTTGGAGGCGACTGAAGCCAAGCACGGAGTAAAGGTTACTCTGCGCAAGAGTATCATAAAGTCCGACCAACGGCAGCGCGCCGCGCTGCGGGGCCTGGGTTTGAGGAAGATCAACCAGAGCCGAATATTGGAGGACACACCGTCCGTGCGTGGAAACATAAAAAAAGTGGACCACTTAGTAGAAGTGGAAGAGACAATAGGCTAAACGAATCAATTTGCGAACGTACTAAGGAAACAAAGCCATGGATCTGTCCAATCTCAAGCCGGCAGGTAAACGCAAAAAGCGAAAACGAATAGGTCGCGGGGAATCATCAGGATACGGAAAGACTGCCGCCAAAGGGCATAAAGGGCAGAAATCCCGCACGTCACCGGATATATCGCCCGGCTTCGAGGGTGGGCAGATGCCTTTGCATCGGCGGCTTCCCAAAAAGGGATTCTCAAATTATCCTTTCCGGGTTCGTTACAACGTCGTCAATGTCAAGGATCTTTCATCGCTGGAACCCGGGGTCACGGTTACGCCGGACCTTCTTAGGGAACGACGAATAGTAAAGAAATCCGGTCCCATAAAACTTCTGGCGCAGGGTGACGTAAGCGGATCGTTCGTAATCAAGTTGGACAGGGTAAGTTCGGCCGCCAAAGTCAAGATCGAGGTTGCGGGAGGCAAGGTGGAGTAGTCGTGGCTCTTGGTCACTCCTTTTCAACCGCTGTTCCTTCGCAAAAGCATAGGCTCAACAATTCAGGGAGAATCCCCCAGTGATAGGCTCTTTCGGCAACATCGCCAGGATACCCGAACTGAAGCGCAGGGTAATTTTTACCTTGCTAATGCTGTTCGTTTACCGCGTAGGCGTACATATTCCGGTTCCGGGCATCAATTCCGCCGCGCTGAAGGATTTCTTCGGCCGATACCAACAGACCCTTTTCGGCGTGATCGATATGTTCACCGGCGGTGCCATGGAAAATTTCTCCGTGTTTGCCCTGGGGATCATGCCGTACATCAGCGCGTCCATTATTCTTCAGCTTTTGACGGTGGTCATTCCTCATCTGGAGCGCCTATCGAAGGAAGGAGAAGCGGGCCGGAAGAAGATCACTCAGTATACCAGGTATGGCACCGTAGTCCTGTCGCTGATACAAGGTATGGGAATTAGTGTAGGTCTGGCGCGCTCACAGGGTATGGTGCACATGGCCACGCCGGCGTTCGTCATACTTTCCACCATTACGCTTACGGCGGGCACCGCGTTCCTGATGTGGCTCGGCGAGCAAATAACGGAACGGGGTATCGGTAACGGGATATCGTTGATCATCTTCGCAGGCATCGTGGCCAGGATGCCCTCGGCACTGGGTAATACGGTTCAGCTCGTGAAGACGGGCGACATGAATTTTCTGGTCTTGCTCTTGCTGCTGGCCATCATGATTATGGTCATCGCAATCATCGTGTTTGTGGAGAGGGGCCAACGTCGTATTCCCGTGCAATATGCCAAGAGAGTGGTCGGCAGGCGCGTTTACGGCGGTCAGACGACACATTTGCCGCTGCGTGTCAATCAAGCCGGTGTCATACCTCCGATTTTTGCGTCTTCACTGATCATTTTTCCTGCAACCATAGCCCAGTTCCTGGATGTTCCGTTCATCAGTTATCTGACTTCGTGGCTTCAACCTGCGACGGGTGTGTACGAGGTCCTTTACGTTGCTCTAATCGTTTTCTTCTGCTACTTCTACACTGCCGTCACCTTCAATCCGGTGGATGTCGCGGAGAATATGAAAAAATACGGCGGCTACATCCCCGGGATCAGGCCGGGTAAGAAGACCTCGGATTATATAGATAAGGTTCTTACTAGGCTCACGTTTGGGGGCGCCGTCTACATCTCCGTCGTGTGCGTGTTGCCCTCGATCCTGATCGCGAAGTTCAATGCCCCATTCTATTTCGGCGGCACATCGTTGCTTATCGTGGTCGGAGTGGCTCTCGACACTTTGACGCAGATAGAGTCGCACATGATTCAACGACATTACGAAGGTTTTATCCGGACTGGTCGTATCAAGGGTAGAAGAGGCTGATAAGGAAAAGTGAAAGGCAGAGGTAAGGACATATGAGAATCATTCTGTTGGGTGGTCCTGGTTCCGGCAAGGGTACTCAGGCAAAGCAGTTGGTCGAGAAGTACAACGTCCCGCAGATTTCTACCGGCGACATTTTTAGGGCTGCGGTCAAGGAAGGCACCCCGATGGGCCTCAAGGCCAAGTCTTTCATGGACAAAGGCGAGTTGGTGCCCGATGACGTGGTCGTGGGCGTGGTGGAAGAACGCCTCGCAAAGCCCGATCTGGATGCCGGCTACATGCTGGACGGATTCCCGAGAACGTTGCCGCAGGCGGAAGCGCTCGACAAGCTTCTCGATGCCCAAGGCAAGGGTATTGACCATGCCGTACTAGTGGACGTCCCGGATGAGGAACTCATGAAACGGCTTACCGGCCGCCGCACCTGCCGAGATTCCGCGTGCGGAAGGATGTTTCACGTCATGTTCAACCCGCCGAAGAAAGAAGGCGTCTGTGACGTGTGCGGCGGGGAATTGTACCAGCGGGCCGACGATTCGGAGGTTACCATTCGTGAGCGACTGAATGTGTACGCGGAGCAAACGGCTCCCGTCGCCGGGTACTACGAGAAAAAAGGGCTCCTCCGAACGATCCGGGGAGTCGGACCCATAGACGGCATCTTTGCCGCCATCGTAAAGATTCTAGGGTGATTCCCTGAGAATACGGTCCCGGGCCTACCGGCGGCCGTGGCATTCGAGTAATAAAGGGCGCTACTCCGGCGACGCGTCGGGCTTAACGCCGCAATTCGGCGGTGGCCGTATCGACGAGTAACGCCCTTGAACGTAAAAGTATGTTTCAGTGTTTCGGCGGGTCCCGGCGGGATCGGTCACGACAGGAGGAGCCCATGAAAGTAAGGGCATCGGTAAAGAGAATATGTGACAAGTGTAAAATTATAAAACGCAAGGGCGTTGTGCGGGTCATTTGCGAAAACCCCAAGCATAAACAGCGCCAGGGCTAGGCCCGACATTCATCGGTTCGTTTCCCAGGAGGAAAATCGTGGCCCGTATAGCAGGTATCGACCTTCCGAAGAATAAACGGATGGCTATAGCACTTACTTATATCTACGGAATAGGCCGTGCGGCCGCCTTCAATATCCTGGAGGCCGGCGGAATAGACCCGGATATGAAGACGGACGACCTTACCGAAGTCGACGTCGCGAAAATTCGCGAGGTTATGGACGCTTCGTACAAGGTCGAGGGTGATCTGCGTAGAGAGGTCACCATGAACATTAAACGCCTCATGGATTTGGGTTGTTATCGGGGACTGCGCCATAGACGCAGTTTGCCGGTCCGCGGACAACGCACCCACACCAACGCACGCACGCGAAAAGGGCCTCGTAAGCAGCAGATCGGCAAGAAGAAGTGATCATGGTTTTCCCGCATCGTCGCCTTGGGAATGGAGCGCCCCGCGGCGGACGGCCGGCGACACGCCGACAAGGGCATCCGGCTCGGTTCTGTGGGTTTTGTTGGTGCTCCTGAAAAAAGTATTTCGATTCGGTCGTATTGGGATGTTTCCCACGGGGTGTTAAATGCCGAGGAGAGGGATCCAGAAAAAGAAAAAGGACAGGCGCACTGTCCCCCATGGTGTAGCCCATATTCAGTCCACGTTCAACAATACCATCGTTACCATAACGGACCCGCAGGGTAACACGGTGGCGTGGGCATCAGCGGGCACCCAAGGGTTTAAAGGATCGCGCAAGTCGACGCCGTTCGCGTCTCAGTTGGCCGCGGAAGATGCAAGCAGAAAGGCCATGGAACAGGGAATGAGGACGGTCGACGTATTGATAAAAGGTCCTGGAGCCGGACGCGAAGCGGCGTTGAGGGCATTACAAGCGACGGGGTTGCAGGTCACTCTGATAAAGGACGTGACACCGATTCCACACAACGGCTGCAGACCCCCCAAGAGAAGAAGAGTCTAGGGCGGCCGCATTTACGGTTTGTTTAGCCTGGATAAAGGAGATAGTCTTGGCACGTTATAGGGAATCAGTGTGCAGATTCTGTCGTAGAGAAGGTCAGAAGTTGTTTCTGAAGGGCGATCGATGCTATTCGGACAAGTGCGCCTTTGAAAGAAGAAACTACGCCCCTGGACAACACGGACACGGTCGGCACAAGTACACCGACTATGGCGTCCAGCTTCGGGAAAAACAGAAGGTCAAACGGATCTACGGGTTGATGGAAAAGCAATTCCGGAACTATGTCCGCCTGGCCGAGCAACAAAAGGGCGTCACGGGAGAGAACTTGCTGTGTCTGCTGGAATCCAGGCTCGACAATATAGTGTTCCGGATGGGATTTACCGGCTCCAGGGCCGAAGCGAGACAGCTTATCAATCACGGCCATTTTCTCGTCAACGGGAAGAAAGTGGACATCGTCTCTTTCAAGACCAAGCCCGGGACCGTTATTGAAGTTTGTGAAAAGAGCCGCAAGATACAGTCTATTGAGGAATCGCTTAGGACCGTTAGTCGTCGTGGAACGCCCGAATGGCTCGATGTTGACACGGAAAATTTCAAGGGCGTCGTAAGGGCTATGCCGACCAGAGAGGAATTGCCTTCTACCATTAAAGAGCAATTTATCGTTGAATTCTACTCGAAGTAGCGTTTCGCACGCTATGGTAGGCACATCTTAACGATCGTCCGGTGTTCCTGGAACATGATTACCCTGGGAACCGTAGGATAGGGCGGCTCGATGCGACGTGCCCGGTATCCGGGTCACGTCCGGTTTCTCAAGGGAACGAGGAAGAAAATGAACCAGACAGGGCAAGCCCTGATGAGTCGCAACTGGACTGAGCTTATCCGGCCTCGGCGAATGGAGGTTGAGGACGCAACACATACTCCATATTACGGCAAGTTTGTATGTGAGCCGTTGGAACGAGGCTTCGGCGTCACTTTGGGGAATGCGCTGCGTCGGGTACTTCTTTCGTCGCTCCAGGGAGCGGCAATTACCTCCGTGAAAATGGAAGGGGTGTTGCACGAGTTCTCGACCATCCCCGGAGTAAAAGAGGATGTTACCGATCTGATCTTGAATCTGAAGAAAGTGCGGCTGAGGCTTCATACCGAAAACCCCAAGGAGTTGCGGTTGGAAGCTACGGGAGAGGGCGAGGTTCGCGCGGGAGATATAATCACGGACAATATGGTTGAGATCATAAATCCCGAACAGCCATTGGCAACCTTGTCAAAAGAAGGCCGCCTCAGCATGTCTATGAAGACCGAGTGGGGAAAGGGCTACGTCCCTGCCGAATTCAATAAGCGAGAGGACGATCCCATAGGGACCCTCGCTCTCGATGCGGTTTTCTCTCCCATTCAGAAGGTCAGCTACAAAATCACCAATGCGCGCGTCGGCAGGCGCACCGACTATGACAGACTGACGATGGAAATATGGACTACGGGTAGCGTTCATCCTGAAGACGCCCTGGCGCAATCTGCCAAGATTCTCCGGGAACAGTTCCTGGTCTTCCTTAATTTCGAGGAAGAGGAGCGACACGTTGAGGAAGAAAGACTCCACGCCGAGCCCGAGATTAACGACAATCTGTACCGGAGCGTTAGCGAGCTTGAATTGAGCGTGCGTTCGGCCAACTGTCTCAAGAACGCGGACATCAAGTTCATCGGTGAACTGGTTAGAAAGACGGAGACCGAGATGCTTCGAACCAAGAATTTCGGCCGCAAGTCCCTCAATGAAATTAAGGAAATCCTCAATGACATGGGACTGCATCTGGGAATGAATATCCCCACGTTCCCCAGTCGAGAGGAATTGGAACGCATGCAGCAGGAACGAGAGAACTATATCGGCGAATAAACTTCGGAGTATCTAATGCGTCATAGAAAAGCAAGATATAAGCTCGGAATGCGGACGTCCCAGCGGGAGGCCATGTTGAGAAACATGGTTACCTCCCTCATGGAACACGAGAGAATCGTCACCACGGACGCGAGGGCAAAAGCGCTCAGAAGTCTCGGCGATAAAATGATTACGCTCGGTAAGCGCGGAGACCTCCACGCGCGCCGTCTCGCTCTGACCGTTTTGCGATCCAAAACCATCGCAAAACGACTGTTTGAAGACATCGCGCCGCGCTATGCGGATAGGCATGGCGGCTATGTGAGAATTATCAAGAAAGGGCGACGTCCCGGCGACAACGCGGCCGTCTCGGTCGTCGAACTGGTGGAGAGGGTTCCCCCTGAAGCCCGCACGGCGGTAAAGGGCGTTGCGGAGAAGGCAAAGACACTCAAGGACAAGATCGTCAGTACGTTCAAATCCTCCACATAATCCCTCGATTCACGGTCGGCCCCCGCCGCGCGTCGGCAGGCCGACCGCCGGATTGAGCAACTCCCATGATTGTGTTCCGCGGCGTTTACTTTTCTTACCCCAACAGTCCCGTCACTATATTCTCCGATTTCAATCTCGAGATTCACGACTCTCGATCCGTGGCCATATTGGGGCCGTCCGGTGCCGGCAAGACCACGCTGGCAAGGCTGGCCAACGGGGCCTTAATTCCCGATCGCGGCAGGGTATTGGTCGATGGACGGCCCGGCACGGAACCGGCTTATCTTGGGGGTGATCCCTACGATTCATTGGTCGGCGTTACGGTGGGGGAGGATATTGCTTTCGGGCTGGAGAATTTGGGACTCGATTCTGATGAAATCCACCGGCGCGTGTGTTCCGTGTCCGCACGGACGGGCCTGACTCATCTGCGCGACCGCCCCACGCACTCCCTGTCCGGGGGCGAGCAACAAAAAGCAGCCCTCGCCGCGGTGCTCGCCATGGGAACCGGGAGTATCATACTGGACGAAGCGTTCTCCATGTTGGATCGACCGGCCAGGTGTTCGCTTAGGGCTCTGATAAAGGATCTTAGAGCCTCCGGCCTCCTCACCGTAATCGAAATAACGCACGACTTGGACAATGCCATGTCTGCCGACCGCGTCCTGTTTATTGATCATGGCGCCATTCGTTTCGACGGTCCTCCCGGAGACTTCATCCGGTCCGAACCGGGTGAGGCCTGGGCCCTTCTCGCGGGGGGCGTTTCCGGGTTCGTAGCCCGGCTCTTGAGGTCATCCGCGGGGCCGCCTATTCATAGTCCCGGGCCTCATTACACGGTCTCGCAATTACCGTGATGTATTGTTCCACCCTTCTTCTCACGTCTTCGCGCCCGTCCTTACCATCCTTTGGTCTTGACCCCCTTAACCTCCATGGGATAAGGTTGAAACGGCTCGGGGTGAGACGCGGCGGGGGCCCGCTTGTCCGGGATCTCCGGTGTTCCCGTAGCCGAAGGGTTCGCCTCCATCCCCTCTTCGATGCTGGGGAGGATAGAAGGATGGACATGCTCCAAGAGGTTGTTTTTTGGGAAGAGTCAATGCCGACTGTGGGCGCGGACACGATGCTCCGTAACGCCCTCACGATACAGCCGCCACGAAGCAGCCATTAGGGAGGTGCTGGAATGTTTAAGGAAGAGCGGACAACGCATGGTTTTCAGTGGGAGGACCTGGGGGACATCCAACTGGGTAGACCCAAACTGGGTCCCATGACGCTTGTATCGGTGTATCGCCTTATGCAGTACACACTGAGAGACGTGCTGGCAACGAAGTACGACATCGACACCGCCAATGCCGTTCTGGTGGAAGCCGGGACGCTGGCAGGGTACGCATTCTGCAAGAATGTCCTGGATGTCAGGCTTGATTTCGATGCCTTCGTGGCCGACCTCCAGAGCAAGCTCAAAGCTATGCAGATCGGCATTCTGAGAATTGAACGGGCTGATATGGACAAAATGGAATTCAGCCTCACTGTGGAAGAAGACCTTGACTGTTCCGGCCTCCCCATGTCGGATGAAACGGTCTGCGACTATGACGAAGGCTTCATTGCGGGAATATTCAACGCCTATACCGGCAAGGAATTCGAGGTCAAAGAGGTTGACTGCTGGGCCTCCGGGGATAGGGTTTGTAGATTTTCCGTAAAACCGAAGCTATAGGTCGACTCTTGGAACGCCGACACCGGGATTCGATGGATGAGGTTATCCAGGCATTAACCGCCTTGGCGCGAGGACGTACGCCCGCGTTTGACACTATTGGGGAGGATTCGGACGACGAAGAGGTCAAGGAACTAAAGCAAGCGGTGGGGCTTCTGGTGAAATCGTTTGCTGATGCCTCCGATTTTATCTCATCACTTGCCCAGGGCAGACTGGATGTGGAGCCTCCTCCCAAAAACCTCCTCATTTCGCCCTTCAAGCAACTCAGGTCCATTTTGCTCCATCTGACGTGGCAGACCATTCAGGTTGCAAACGGAGACCTTAACCAACGAGTTGACTTTCTTGGGGAGTTCTCGGATGGGTTCAACTCCATGGTAGACTCCTTGAAAGAAAAGAGGGTCGTCGAGGAGGAGTTGCGTCGTACGCATTCCGAGTTGGTGGAAGCCAATGAAAACATCCTTGCGGCAATTCAGTATGCGAGTATCATTCAGACGGCCTTTCTCCCCAATATGCCGGTGATGGAGGCCGAGCTCGGGGATTTTTTCGTCCTGTGGAATCCCAAGGATGTTATCGGGGGGGACATCTACGTTTTCAGGCCGGTCCCAAATGGTTTTCTCATCGCGGTCATTGACTGCACCGGTCACAGTGTGCCGGGAGCTTTCATGACCATGCTGGCCGGATCGAACTTTGATCGTGCCGTGGACGAGGTCGGCCATGCCGTCCCCGGTCTAGTGCTTAAGCGTATGAATATGTTAATGAAGAACTCCTTGAACCAAACGCTGGCGGAATCGCCCTCGGATGACGGGCTGGACATCGGACTTTGCTTTGTGGATCGGAAAAAGGGTGAGTTGGTTTTCTCCGGCGCCAGGATCTCACTATTCCATGCGGTCGGTGAAACGGTTCATGAGATAAAAGGCGACCGGCAAAGCATCGGCTACAAATCATCCGATGTGAATTACGACTACGTCAACCACCGAATTGATTTGACGACGGACGCGGCCTTCTATATGACCACGGACGGACTGCTCGATCAAGTGGGCGGTCCACACGGCTTCTCATACGGAAAGCGACGCTTCAAGGAGTTCTTGCATCGGCATGCCGGACTATCCCCGGCAGAGCAGAAGTACGCCCTTGAACATGCCTTGCGGGCATTCATGGGAGATGAATCTCAACTGGACGACATAACGGTTCTCGGATTCAAGGTTTGAATGACCCTCAATGAACCACTAGGGAATTTCTTGAGGCGGTGCGCAA
>JAZDOF010000182.1:0-3328 GCA_043799015.1 Pseudomonadota bacterium
TAACGACGCTGCTTTGCGGTCTCTTCCACCCGGTCCAGACCGGCACGAAGAGCTTCATTTACAACCGCACTGAATGGTTTGCTCAGCGCTCCGGCGCCCGCCCTCGCCCGGTCGATCACATCGTCATTTATGGATGGCGTCGTTCGCATGAAACCATCATAGCGTCGGTGCCGATGACGTCAATACATCGCGATCTTCTCCCCTCACAAGCCGCATTCCGGACAGCTACCGTCCGAAGGCCTCTTCAATGTCCTCAATGACCGATGCATCTACTCGGACTGCACTATGTCGGCAAGGGCGCGGATCAGCCCCGGCAGTTCATTGATGGTCGTCAGCCACACGATGTCCAGGTTGATCTGAAAGTATGCATGAACGAGTTTGTTGCGCATACCGAGAATAGCCTGCCAGGGAATCTCCGGGTGCTTTACGCGCAACTCGGGAGACATCTTTGACGCCGCTTCTCCTATGATTTCGATAGCTTTGACAAGCGCCAAAGTGAGCATACGGTCTTCATCGAGATCTTCTCGTTTCCTTCCCTTCGCGAAAAGCATTGCCTCCAGCGCGGCATTGATCATGTGCCGCAATCGGACTAGGTCGTCATTGCGCATACCGTACCTCCGCTTCGGCCATAACTTGGTCACGGAAGTATTCACTGAGATCCTGGGGTGTACGCAGGTCTACCTTGAGTCCCCCGAGGAGTTCCGAGAGTTCGATCTCCATGCCGGCGAATCCGATGAGTCCGGGAATGTGGTTGGGGTCGAACTCCACAAGAAAGTCTATGTCACTCTCGGATCCGAAGTCCTCGCGCAGGTATGACCCGAAGATGGATAGCTTCCGGATATGGTGCCGGCGGCAGAATTCTTCGATTAGGCCCTTCGGTATACGAGGTCGCTCCCGGTTCATGACGTTCCTCATTCAGGCGGCGAAGCCGGCCCGCATCTCGCGAATGTCCGCATCGATTTCTTCTATGGACCGACCGGGTCTCACGCACCCCTTGGTCTGGTCGAGAGCCGCCATCCTGTCAGCTATCGTCCGGACATCCGGTTCTTCCGCCGGAACGGTTACAAGAACTCTCATCCTCTTGGCCGAGGGCCGTTCGTGCACCCAGGTCAGGGTGTCGTCTTCACAGACCGCTTCGTAGCTTTTCAGCATAGACCGCCTCCATCGACCGGCATGGGCTGACGCACCTGATCCGGTTCATGACCGTTCCGGGGCGAAAAGTCAAGTCATTACATTCCGTGCCGGCGGCGGAATTCCTCGATTGGGCCCTTCGGTATACGAGGTCGCTCCCGGTTCATGACGTTCCTCATTCAGGCGGCGAACCCGGCGATTTCCTCGTGATCGGGAACTACAACCCTTCGATGAGGGTAGCTTGATTGCCTCATGACAATGTGGCTTCCGCGTTGATGATCTCGTTCATAACCGATCCGGCGCAATGCCTTCACAACTTCTCCACTTGATAATCGCGGCAACCGGCTCAAATTGCTACCTCGACGACCTCTTCCACAATTGCCGGCGGGATGGGCTCATCGTGAGCGGCAAGACTCTCCGGATAGGCAGTGATGGCCTCCCTGATGTCGGCAATGGCCTCATCTCGAGTCCGGCCCTGCGATATGCAGCCGGGAAGTGAAGGCGCTTCAACCACGAAGACCCCGTCTTCATCCTGTTCGATCAGCACACGGTATTTCATTTCGTATCAGTCCTCATCCACTTGACTTGGGTTCAAATGCTGGCTCTGATCCTTTTCTTAACCGCCTCCCATTCCAAAACGAACGACTCCCTGCAAGTGCCTCCGCACGCTCTTTCAAGATATCTTCGTCCAAGGGGCGATTCGAGGGCCGGTTCGCTCTTGACCAAATAGTCCCAAATGGCTGCCGGGAGAGCCGGCTTTGGGGAGACCGTGAGTTCCGACCGCGGCAAATCAACAACTCCCATTTTGGTTCCTTACCTTAAGCTTTCTAAGTCCATCGTTCTTCAACAGGTTAGGCCGATCAATCGGGGTGTGTCAAGCTGAAGGAACCGGCCGGAACTTTACGGGGGCACACCGGCGGGCCGGGAGTCCAAGTCGGCGGCGTTGCCCCGGGGGGATCATCATCTGGAAAGCTTGTCCACTAAACCCTGCACATGAGGTCTAATAGTCTCCAGCGCTTCGTTATAGCCGAAACGGGTGGGGTAGATGAGGCGATCATGCTCCTCGAACTCAATGCCGAGGGCGCCTAGGTGGTCACGTAGCTTCCCGAAGTTGCCGCCAGGTCGGACAAATATGGAAATCTCCCATCCGCTGGGGGAGATCACCGTGTCAAGTGCCACCGGCAGCTCTTCGGCGACCGTGATGTCGTGGACGAGCACATCGTTCAGCACGTTGGCTTCGCGATAGAAGCTCTGACGAACTTTATCGCCACGGCATACATCAATCAAACTACCTAGGTTTTTGACTTTCGTTCGCATCTCGGCCTTGAATTTATCAACCTCCTTGAGTAGATCGGTAACCTCTTCTTTGTGTTTACGAATGAATTCAATCCACTGTGCGTTCATCTGAGCACCTCGCGTTAGGTTTTCCATCGTGGTCATAAGATCGATCAGCAGAGTCAAGTACCCGGCATCCGCCTCATGCACACGGAAACCGAGACCTTCGCGGACCTTCTCGAACATGTCTTGGTGGGATATGAGGACAAAGCCATCTCCGGGAGCCGAGCTGGGTGGCCACAGAGATAGGAGTACCTTTAGAACGATCTTTGGGGGTTGAGTTCTGTCTGAGCGGCCTTTCAAGTATGCGGCATAGTCCGAGAAAGGGTTATTCGGCACGTGCCAAATCTTGTTTTCGATCCCAACTAAGTGGGTGTCGGATTCTACGACGAGGTCCAATCGATTTCCCTGGTTTGTCATGACTTCTCGTTCGACGACCACACTGCACTGTGGCAGGGCCGTCGCTTTCCCCAATGCTCGAAACAGAGCATCCAGGCAAAGGGATCCGAGACCATGAGGACCGGCCGGGTCCAAGAAGAATTGGAGAATATTGCTGCAAACGTTTTCGTAATGGGGGTATCCGGCGATCTCGAGTAGAGTCGGACGAACGCTCTTGGATCGCGGAACACCGGCGAATGCTGTTAGCAGTGCTTCAGCCTCATGTGGTTCCATGCTGTTTTCCTCCTTTATGGTCAGCCCGATCGCCTTGAGTATCCGCATAATTCGCTGTGGCGATTGCCGTATCTCCCAATAAAGTGCCTCCTTTCCGACGGACTTGAACAAACGCCAGAGACGGTACGCGAGGGGTTGTGTTTTCTCCAATTCCTCGAAAGCGCACTCTAGTTTGCTGTTCTTTGGGCAC
>JAZDOF010000197.1:0-3088 GCA_043799015.1 Pseudomonadota bacterium
CAACGACGACTTCGTGCTTCACCGCCGCGGGTAACTCGTTGAATAAATCAAGAACCCGATAAGCCACGGTATTCATCTTTGCGTCCTCCTCATGGAAGCCGTCTCAAAAAAAGGGACGTGGCCCAACTCTACAACCCCAGCCTGGCCTTTACTTCTTCCCAGGGCGTGGTCTTTTCCGTGCCTTCGCGGATTCGACGCATAATCTTCAGATGATCGATGAGATCCTCTCTGTCCTCGGGATCGTCCAGAGCTTCCAACGATGCCCGGACTTCCGGGTCCGCGAGGATTTCTTCGATCTCGCGATCTATGGCGGGCGCTGTCGGCACGGTGACGACCTCCTAGGAAACATAATAACATGGGCCGAAGGAAAAAAATCCGGACACCGGCATCAGACTTTGATTATGATGGCGGCCGCCAGGGGAGGTCGCGGGATGAAAAAATTACGAGCCCTTTACGGGTAATCCGTAGGCGGTTGAAGTCGGGCAAATGGTTCTTGTCGCTAGTTGATTGATTGCTATAGGCTGTCTCAACTCAGTCAATATCTCGGGATGCCGTTCCATGATTCTAAGAAGTGCCACTAACGGTTTGGCCGGCGTAGTGATGCCTCGCTCGTAACGAGAAAATGTAAGGGGGCCGACTCCGACTATGTCCGCCAGCTCCCGCTGAGTCATTTGGAGTCGCTTGCGAATTTTGCGGATTTCCATCCCTATGCTGTCTATCAGATTGGACTGCGCCTCTACATAACGGTCATAACTCTCATCATCCCACACACCCTCACCGCATTTCGGACAAAAGTCGCCCTTCATGTCGGACAAAGTGATGGTTTTGCCGCCGTAGGTCAAAATTTCGTCACACACTTCGGTTTCCATTTCGGGATAGCCACAGGATGGACATGCCATGGTACACCTCATCTTGCCTTGAATTGGATAACGACACGGTCCATATCCAGGGTAACCTTTATATAGACCGTCCTGCCGTCCAATGTCCGGCCGTGGTAGACATCTTGCCACCATTGATGGTTATAGTGGAAAGGCACTGATTTATAGAAGTCTCTGCGCGAAAGAGCGAGGACTACGTCTCGCATATCTCTTTCCTTCAATCCCATATCACGACCTCCAACCAACGCCGTCTTGGTGAAAGGTCGGCTAGTTGGATCAGCGACAATTGCTTGGATCACAGCCAGGTCGTGCGTGGGCCTGCGTTTTTCTTTCGGGTAGCCCATGCCGCCGCATATTAGTCATTCTGATGCATTTAGTCAACATGATTAACGGCTGGTTCCACGAGGGTCGAGGTGAGCATGTGCATATGCATTGTGGGCGTCCCAGGCGCCATGAACCGACCGCTCGCCCGTTTTCAGGACAACGCTGCCTCTTGGCGGACTTCGATACCACACTTCGCTGAGCCTGCTTTGATCCGGAATACTACGGATGCAGGGAACCCGGCGAAGCGCCTCCCCTCGTGAAAGGACTCCCTTGTTCCCTTTCCGGGGGATACCCGCGCGAAACCTGCCGCGAGTCGGGACGGCCAGTTACGGGTAGGCCTCTCGGCGGGCCCTTATGTCGGAGACGATGACCAATCGCGCGGCGGCGATTTCATAGAGGATCCTGTACGGACCTTGCCGAACCCGGTAGGCTGCTTGGCCTTGGAGTTTTTGGAGTTTCTTGCACCCATGCGGCCTTGGATCGGCCGACAAAGCATTGATCCTATCCCGGACCAGTTCCTGGTAATGTTTGGGTAAGGCATCCAGGGCTTTGCCTGCGGTATCTTAAACACTGAGCCGGTACAAGGGTCTACAACCCCAGCCTGGCCTTTACTTCTTCCCAGGGCCTGGTCTTTTCCGTGCCTTCGCGGATTCGACGCATAATCTTCAGATGATCGATGAGATCCTCCCATTCCTCCGGATCATCAAGCGCCGGGAGGGACGCCCGAACTTCCGGGTCGGCCGAAATCTCTTCGGTCTCACGGGCCAGGATGAGGGCAAGCACCATGCGAACGCTGCTTACGTCGCTACTGGAGGGATTCGTTTGTCGATCTCCTCGATGATTCCAAGCTTGGCGGCGGACGCAGACACGATGGGCTGGAAGCTTATATCCGATCCGTCGATGAGTTGGTCCGGGCTGAACATGGGGGCCTCCTCGATAAAGGCCCCAGAGATACTAAGTGCAAGTATTTATTATTACTACGCTTAGCTGCTCAAAGAGACTATTCCGCTTTCTACAGTGGCCTAATCAGCAAAAAGCGAGTTCGCGCATTACCCCTTGTTCGCTTGGATGTCATCACGCCCTTCGGTCGTCCACATAATTCTTCTTTTCAAGTTCCTCCAACGCCTCTGCAATAGCATCTTCGGTGAATCTGGGTTTGACTTTCTTCACTAACCCTATGAAATTGCCTCTGTCCAAATCCTTCTTGGACCGCTTCACATTCCGATCCAGAAACACAATAGTTGATCTCAATTCGAGATCTTTCGCGGAGAAAGCCCCGAATTCATCGACTAATCTCTCAATGGCGGCCTTGTTCGCGTGGAGGAATTCCGATGCCTTGTCCCGAATCGGCTCAAATTCACGGTCCGGAGAAATCTGGTATCCACCGTACCCGGAAGTGACGTAATTGACCTTCACGGCACCCAGAGCCTCGACAAGATCAAGATCACCCAGCAATTGAGCCGTAAATGGACCGTGCGTGTATAGAGAAAACCGGTAATCGGCCGGGATTCCGCCTAATTCCTGCAAAAGGTAGATCATCTTCTGGAGCGAAGTCTTGCCGAACTGGGGAGATTTATCCTCAAGGCGCCGGGCCAGTTCGGCAATCAAGGCGTATCTGTGCCACGGCGTGTTGATTTTGCAGGCCATCGTTAGGCTCCTTTGCCGGTTTCTCGCAGGGCGTGGATCTTATCCAAGGCTTCTTTTCTGTTTTGTTCGGACACATATACTCTTATCTGATTCACGGACTTCAATCCCTTTACCACACTCGACAACTTTGACAGTGGGGTGAGAAATCCTCTTGGACTTGGGGTACCGTGAAGCACCGGGATGTCTTGGTCCTCGAATTTGTACCACGATTTTTCGGCTCTATCAACAAAGCCCACCTT
>JAZDOF010000204.1:0-6152 GCA_043799015.1 Pseudomonadota bacterium
CGTTGACCGTAATAGACATCGGCGGGCAGGACAATAAGATCATCAAGCTGGACAAGGAAGGCCACCGGGTGAGCTTCAAGATGAACAGGAAATGCGCCGCGGGGACCGGTGCCTTCCTTGAGGAAATGGCCCTGCGAATGAGATTGGGGGTGGAAGACCTGAACGACCTGGCGGCGGGCGCGGACGGTGAAGTTGCTCTCGGCAGCTATTGCACCGTGTTTTCCGCGACGGAAGTCCTGGAGAAGATCAAGGCCGGACATCCCGTGGACCGGATCGTACGTGGCCTTTTCCGCAGCGTGGCCAAACGTGTGCTCGAAATGGACACCCTCACCGATACGGTGGTCTTGACCGGAGGAGTCATCCACCATAACCCCTTCCTCGCGAAAATCCTCGAAGAACAGGCCTCCATCACGGTTCAAGTCCCCCCGCAGCCGCAAATCATCGGGGCATTGGGCGCGGCGCTATACGCCTTGGAGGAAAACGGAAAGCCCTAAAGTCGAAGAGACGTCAAGGCATGAACCGGGGGATGGACCTCATTGAAAGGAGGTCCTTCCCCCCCATCCCCTCGAACTTTCAAGTATTTACCGGTTCGATTCAGCGCCCGGCCCTCTCCACCAGTTCCACGATATCCATAACCTGCACGGGTTTGCCCTTGCCGACGTCCGCCACGCCGTCCTCCATCATAATGAGGCAGTAGGGACAAGCGGTAGCCACGATCGAGCAGCCGGACTCCACGCATTGTTCCGCCCGTTCCCGGTTGATGCGTTTGCCCGATTCGCGTTGCCACATTCCGCCCCCGCCCGCACCGCAACAGAAGGTGCGTTCCCCGAAATTGCGAGGTTCCAGCAGCTTGAGCCCCGGGACCGCTTCCATAACCGTACGCGGTTCACGCCATATACCGTTCACCCGGCCGAGATAACACGGGTCATGGAAAGTCACCGGACCTTGTATGGCGCCGTTGAGTTTCAGCTTGCCGTTGCGGACTTGATTCGCCAACCACTCCGCGGCGTGTGTTACTCGCACGGTTAGGCCGAAATCCACGTACTCGTTCGCCAAGGTATTGTAACAATGGGGACAGAGCGTCACGACCTCCGCGGGATTGTAGGCCTTGAGCTTTTCGATGTTTCGGCGTGCCGACTTTTGGAACAAGGCTTCATGGCCCATCCGTCGGGCCGGGTCTCCGCAACAGGTTTCATCCGCGCCCATCAGGGAAAACTTGATACCTAACCTTGCGGCGACGGTCACCAAAGCCATTACCGTCTCCCTCACCCTGGGGTGAAAGGCGCCATGACAGCCCACCCACAATAGTGCCGACCCTTCCGGGCTCGGTTCAAAGGCATCCAGCTCGAACGTATGAGCCCATTCGCGGCGCAACGAAGGGCCTTGGGCAAAGGGGTCGCCGTACACTTCGAGGGCCCGGAACATGCGCGCGGCCTCATGCGGGATTCGACCGTGTTCCAGGACCAGATTGCGGCGCAACCCCACGAGCTTGGGCACATGCTCTATGAATATCGGGCACTCCCATCGGCATGCATAGCATGTGGTACATGCCCATATCTCGTCCGCGGTCACGCTATCGAACAGGTTCGGGCCTCGGCCGGTAGATCGGAAAGCCGTTAAGGTGCCCATACAGGACGCGATGTCCTGGATTGTCTTCATCGGCGAAAGCGGTTTGCCGGTATTGTACGCGGGACAAACGTCCCGACAGCGGCCGCAGGCCACGCAAGAATCCGAATCCAAAAGGTCTTTCCACGTGAGATCATATAGATGAGATACGCCGAGCCGACTCTCGGATGCCGGCGAGATGGGAGTCAGGCGTCCGCGGGTGCCTATGTCCCTCAGCAGTATGTTCAGAGGCGCCGTCAACATGTGCCGCAGCTTGGTAAAAGGAAGCATCAGCAATCCCACGAACACGAAGAGCATGTGGAATCGCCACAGAGCGGTCAGGGCATCGGGAGAGGCGGGAAGCACGGCCGCAACAGCGGATCCCACGGGACTGAACCAAAGCGGCCCATTGCCTTCCAACCGTATCCTCAAACCTTCGATAGCGAACCCTGAAAGGGCGATTAGAAGAAGCAACACCAACACCGACACGCCTTCGATGCCCGCTTCCGGAAACTCATCCGAGGATCGCATTCGCCTGATGACCGACACGGCAACGCCCGCAATCAGTCCCAAACCGATTATGTCGAGGAGCAACGATGCCCCGTTCGCCGCGGCTTCCATCACAGTGGGGCTTAACTGAGCCGCGACAACGAACACCGTCGGCACCACCACGCCCAAGATGATCATATAGTGGCCGACACCCGCGGCCCTGCGGTGAAAGACCCGACGCTGTCCGAAAACAGCCGCTAGTCGGCTCAGGAATTGGGCTCCCAAACGCTGCCTGCGGTCGAACGGCCGGCCCTTCATCCAAATCAGGGCCCGTGCCGACCAACCGAATACAAAGAGCAGGACAAATGCGCACACGCACCCAAGGAACAGTAGGTCACCGGGGTGCCCGCCGATTGCCCCGGTCGCGTCGGCCGAAACGCCGTGAAAGGTACCCAGCGCCGCGGGCCTGGGGCGGGCCGAATCGTGACAACCAACACAACCACCGGTTTCAATTTCCTTTTTAGTGCTGTGCGAGACTTCGCGCGTGTGGCAGTCAAGACAATGGTCCTTGGAGTAGGACCCACTCAGGTCGGCCTTGGCGTGCCCCTTGATGCGGAAAGACAGGAGCCCGGACCATGCCGAGCCCCGGCCCGCGTGGTTCGGATGGCAGTTCCCACAGGTTTCCGTCAATCGGTCCCGGTGCAGCGCGGAGCCCGTATCGCCTGCACGCAAAATATTGTGGCCGCCGTGACATTGGAAGCATTGAACGGGCTTGCTCGCCGACACTCCGTGCTCGGATTTCGCCTCATGGCAGCCGGCACAATTAACGGGTGTGGCGGATTTGCGTTCTTGATGCTTTTGGTCAATTATTTCCGCGTGACAATCGGTGCATGAGGCTTCGTCGGAATGGACCGACGCGCGGAGGATGTCGAGATCGACTCGGAGACCGCTTTGTCCGTTCGGCGCAGCGTGGCATGCGATGCATTCCGCGTCCGTGTACGGGTGGGCCGCGGGCTGATCCAAGGAAACCATAACCACAGCCAAGGATGTCGCAATCGCGAGCAAAGCGGATCTCAATCTGTTTCCTCCTTTATGAACCCGTGAGGCTGAAAATTCTTTGAGGATGGGGGCACGGGGGAAGGACCTTTCTTTCAACAAGGGCCTTCCCCCGGAAACGCATTTTCCGGAGTGACAACCATTGCCGTCCAAGGTGGTTACGGTAGTTCGGGGGACGTACCGGCCGACGCGGACAGGGACTTCAGCAGTTCATCCATAATTTCAGCGGCGTCACCGACGATGCCCACGTCGGACAAGGTGAAAATCCGCGCCTGGGTGTCATTGTTGATAGCGACCACCGTACCGGATTCCTCGATTCCCACGGTGAATTCGTTGGCGCCTGAAATCCCCCAGGCCAAAAGCAGCCGAGGGCTCACCTTGGCTCCGGTCTGCCCGATTTGGCGTTCGAAAGGAATTGAGCCCGAATCGACGACCGGCCTTGTTCCCGCCATTGAAGCCCCCAGAAGTCGAGCCAGTTCCCGTAGCCGCGGGAGATCGGCCGGATCCACGCCCCTGCCGAAGGCCAAGATTCGGTCCGCATCGTCAATGGCAACGGTCTCGGGGTCCCCCGGCACCACACGTATATGCCTGATTCCCACGGATTCCATGGGAGGCGGGGTCCTATCCTCGATCACAACACCCGCGGCCTGAATACGCTCGAAACTCCCTAAAGCATCGGGATGCCATGATATGACCGCGGTGACGGGGTTTTCAACGTAGACCGGTTGATGGAGTCGACCGCCATGAATTGAACGTACTGCCTCCAGGCGAGACGTATCGAATCTCACGGGCCCCACGCAGTTGGATACGAGGGGCGCCTTTAGTGCGGCCGCTATTCGAGGCGCCACGTCCATCGTCCAGGGGCTCCGTGCCAGAAACGTAAGTTCCGGGCGACGGGCGTCATGGATTGCGCACACCGCCACGGCAATGAGGTCGGGATCGTGGAGATTCGAAACGGACCGATAACGGGTTATTCTGTCCGCGCCGGCCGGTCCCAACGACTCAACCAAGTCACCGGGGTCGCCGGAGACCAGAGCTTCCAATTCCCAACCATTCAAATCGTCCGCTACTCGACGACCATGTCCGACTAGGGATACGGAAAGGGGGGTGAGCTCGTTCTCCCACGTCTCGCAAACCACGAGGATGGAACGGGCCCTTTGCGTGCGGGAGGAATGAATCGGCGCGGACTCTTGCTGATTGGTCATCCGTGAAGAGACTCCTCTCGGGTTGGGGGATGTGGACGCCGGGGACCGCCGGTCAAACCCCGGCGAATCTTCCGATCAGTTGCGCTTCCGGGGCGCTTTCCGTTTTCAATGCAGGTTTCCGTGCACGGGCGCCATCAAGACGGCAGCGCAATCGCGGCCTGAAACGATCTCATCGGTGCCCACGAAGCCGTTGGATAAGGCTAGGTCGACCGACTCACGGAATTCCGCGTCTTTCACGTGGTGACGAGGCTCTACGACCAGCATTTTGGCTCCGGGCTTCATGATTGCAAGCATTTGCCCGAAGAAAGCCTCGCGGTCCTTAAGCTCGTGAACCACATGCAGCGCAGCGACGAAGTCGACCTCGATCCCCGTAAGCGCTCCATGGACGTCGGCCCTAACGGCGGTAATGCGATCCGCCAATCCATGCTTGCGTGCCCGTCGTTCCATGCCGGCCAGCATCTTTTCCTGGACATCTACCGCCTTGACTTTCCCTGCGGGACCCACCATCCGAGCCATGGGCAAGGTAAAGAAGCCCATTCCGCATCCATAGTCCACAACGGTCATCCCAGGCTTGACAAAAGGTCCGAGCAGGCTTTCGGGGTTCTCAATCAGGCGTCGAAGAGGGCTCGCAAGCAGATACCCCAACCACCAAGGACAGATATCGTGAGCCATTCCATCTACCCCATTCACCGAACCGCGGGCTATTCGGCGCCCGAGAACCGCACTGTTTTGGACTTTTTTACCTGGACCGCCACAAACCATATGCCCGCTACGACAAGACCGGCGGCCACCACCAGGTCAAGCTCGTGGGAATATTTCTGCACGACGGTCCAGTTCCGGCGCAGCACGAAGCCGCAATAGAGCAGAAACGAATTCCAAATTGTCGCGCCGATGAGGGTGTAAACGCAGAACGGCAGCACCTTCATCTTTCCTAGTCCCGCGGGGATCGATATCAAATGGCGGACCACCGGAATGAAACGGCTGACGAAAATGGTCCAGGAACCATGACGTTGAAACCAGCGTTCAGTCCATTCGAGGTGTTCCACATTGAGAAAGAGATAGCGTCCCACGTGCAACACCAATGGCCTTCCTCCCCAATATCCCATGTAGTAAGACAACAACGACCCGATGATCGAGCCCAACGACGTGGCCAGAACCGCTATTGGAACCGAAAGCTTGCCCTCCGCGGCCAGAAAGCCGACGAACGGCATAACCAATTCGCTGGGGACCGGGGCCACCATGCTTTCGAACATCATCAGCAAGCCTGCCCCGAAATAGCCCAATTGCTCGATCAAGTACGTGAAATAAACGGCTAAGTGTTCAACCATTACTGTAACCTCTGGTTAAATGCGGCAACTATAGTTCCGACTCGATCCATATTCAAGAGGAGAAAAGACCGTAAACGTTTCCCACGACCTATTCGTCACACCCGGAGAATCAAACCACCGTAGCGGCGAACGCCGACATAAGCCGGCTCACTTGATATTGGGCCAATCGGCAAATGCTCCGAAATCAGCCCAATCCTTCTCTCTCGACCGCTTCTTTGCGAAGCCTTTCAGACTTGCCCCCTTGCCTTTAAGCCAAGCAACGACATCGGGGTGACCTTCAAAGTAGGCTTCCATAATGGCGGTCCACCCGTAATCGGTCCTGGCATTGACTTCGCCGCCTCTTTCCAGGAGGATTTCGACGGTATCCAGGTTCCCGGCCCCGGCCGCAACAATGAGCGGGGTTTTGCCTTCCCGATCTCTCACGTTAACTTGAGCGCCTCGCTCCACGAGCACGCCCACCAGGTCGTTT
>JAZDOF010000219.1:0-9051 GCA_043799015.1 Pseudomonadota bacterium
GCCCGGCCGCCCTGGGAGGAAAAAAAGGGTCCCATATTGCCGGGGGCAAGGGTCGGGGGGTCGGCAGGGTGGCAGCGCGTACGCGTACATGGTGGCGTGCATAACTGGAGTGTGTGCGCTCATGTGGGTAGGGCCGACCAAATCGACGCGCAAGTCGGGAGCAAGGCCGGTGCTCCTGGGCATGGTCGGCCCTGATGTGATCATACATCATTGAGAGGGTACGCGTACGTGATAGCGTAACCTCATGCCCTACGAATCCTGTGACCCGTCGTCGGCCGTGCCTTCCTGAAAGGAAAGCCGCGGCTTGCCGAAGAACGTCCATAGGACGTGATCCAATGCAATCGACATATTCCCCCGGAACCGGCTCTTGCACATGTCGTCAAGCAGAGCGAATAGATTGGAGTCAACGCGGGCGCGGATGTCCTCTTTGCTCCCGTGAAATTTCTTCCCGGTCTTCGGAGGTAATGGTGGTGAGTCATCAGTGTCATCTTTGACCACGTTGTGAGCTTGAACAGCCTGCATAATTCGATTCTCCATGTCGGCAAGCATTAGAGCCACTTCTTCACGAGTGACCACGCCTTTGTCATCAGTGTCAACCTTATCATGCGAGTCTTTGGTTGCTATAGCAATCATGTCAATGTTGTCCTCGGTATCTTTGGGTTCGTCGTCATCCATGTCAACCATGTTTGTTGTGTCTTTAACGGATTGGGTGTCAACGGTGTCAACCTTGGTAAGTGTGTCGATGTTTTTGCCGTGCCGTGAGTACAGTCCGCGGAGGTTCCCGGACTGATACGGATTGCCGTTTTTGTCCCTGAATCCATCCCGGTCCAGTATCTCCACTATCTCCGGCCAGCCCTTGCCCGCGGTCTTGAGTTCATGCGCTCGTTTTACCACGTCAATCGTTTTGGGGGCCTTCTCGGGGGTCTTCTTCGCTTTCATTGTCTCTTTCCTCCCGTTCCAGCATATCAATCATCATGCCGGATCGGTTCCGGCCTTGTGATTCGAGGTCTGATAGGATGCTCTGCGCTATGGGGTTGTCGTCTAGCGCAGCCTTCTCTTCCTCAAGACTGCGCCACTTGCTCCGTTTTACGCTGCGTGGAGTATCTTCCAAACTTCAGTCCTCCCGACCGGATTACCTTTCCGGTTCTTGTATCCGTGGTCTTTGAGCCACTCAACGATGCCTCGGATGGTGTGTCCTTGTCCTTGTAGCTCGCGGACTTTCGCTATCACGGTCTGCTCGTCATCATTCATGACAACATTGCCGTCTTTGTCAAACTGGTATCCATAGGGTGCCTCCCCTGAGATCCGTTGACCCTGCGACTTCTTCACCGCCAAGGCTGCGACGGTCCTTTCACCGATAACCTCCCGCTCCCATGTGGCCAGGGTATTCATGATGTTGAAGAAAAGCCTGCCGTTTGCGCTGCCGGTATCGAGCCTTTCAGCTACGCTATGGAGCGCCGCTTTCTTCTTTTCCAGTAACTCGCTTATCTCACATGCTTCTTTGACGTTCCGGGCAAGACGATCAAGCTTGGCAACGATGACATTATCAACCTTGCCTACCTTGACAAGGGATAGAATCCGCTGAATACCGGGCCTTCCCTTGATGCTCTTACCGGACAAACCAGCGTCTTCCACTATCTCCGTCAATACCAAGTCGTGCAATTCACAATATGCGTTGATCTTCCGGCGTTGTGCTTCCAATCCATACCCTTCGTCCGCCTGTTGAGTCGTCGATACTCTCACATATCCGATTGTCATCTTTGTCATGCTTGCCATTTTCTCTTCCTTTCGTCTCACGCCTTCGTATGTGTCAATGTTGACATGGTTATTATTGTGTGTCAAGAGAAAAACGACAAGGTTGTCAAAAAAATACTGTCGGCTCTATGAAAGGGTTTTGTGATAGGCATCAACCTTGACATTGGTGACATGACCAATCAATAACCAAGAATGGCAAGGTTGACAATGGTTGATGGGCTCAACGATAGAAGTTGTCTGTCATGTATGACAAGTTTATCTGACTTGTGTGGTTGGGGTGACGTGGTTGACAACCATGTCCGTAACACGATCGTGGGGTCAATCTTGTCCGTCAACCGTTCACTCGACGGACAACAAGAGATCAAACGTTTTCCGCTGGGGTAAGGGTTGTCGGGGAGCGCGTACGCTGTATGATATGTACAGGCCGACGAGTCACATGCAACCCCCTCCCCCCGGGTTCACGATTCGTCGGCCTACTGTCGCACGCGTACCGATGTTCGGTCTTGGGCTTCCCGTGCTATGATCCACGTCGGGAGCCGGTCCTTCCTACCTCTGATAACCGTGGTCTATGTCTGTCTAATACCCGGCTCCTCATTTCCGGCAGCGCGTACCGCCGGTCCCGATAGTCAATAAAACCCGTATTAATACTGCGTTTCCTGCCATTTTTTAACCTCCGCTGATTTCCGAGTGCTTTTCACCCGACCATAGGCAGGTATTCCCGGCAACGGTTCCGGCCGCTCACGGCCTTCCTGTGGCGCCATTTTTTCGGTCACGGGGTTCAAAATCAGGTGATTCCGGTATGGTAGGGGAGTCGGCGGTTGTCTTTCAAGAAATCAAAGAATCAAGGGGGAAAACCGTCCCACGTGGGAGGGTTTTTGGGGTCGATGGTCTCTCGCTGTTTCCTGGGGGCATGCCTCATAATTCAGGGCGTAGGGTCGGCTCTTGGTATATGATGACTCTTCACGGACACACATAGCTTAGCGGAGGTTGGTATGGACATAGGAGATTTCTGGCCGTGCGGGGTCTGTGGTCAACGGCTTCCGGGTTATCTCTTGATTGACGGCAGGTGCGTAAATTGCAGTCCTGCCCCGAAAGGGACTCCGACATGGGAAGAGAGGGTCGAAAGGCCAAATGCCCAAGCCCTAGATTCTCCGCTTAAGCCTTTAGATCCCACGAAAGACCTTGAAGAAGCTTACCGATTCCTTGAGTGTAGGGGGTCCGATACCAGAGCGGAGATAGATAAGAAGTTCAGGGAGAAGGCTTGGCTATGCCATCCCGACAAGTTTGGCGGTGATTCCTATGAGGCTACAAGGCTCTTTCAAGACGTTGAAGGGGCCTACAGGCTTATCATGGCCTCAAGGGGACGCCGGTAAAGAGGGTTCTCAATCTGTAAACAAAAAAGTCCTCATGCGCTGTAGGAAAGCCTCCGGGGGCATATCGTGAGGGTCTGGAAGGTCTGGGCGTGTGAGAAACTCCGCATGAATCCCATATATGCCCCTTTTACGTGCATGGTCCAGGAAGTGTTCAACGTTTGCTCGCCGCATTACCACATCTTCATTCCGATTGAAAATGAGCATCTTAATCTTTGGGTTCCCGATCTCTTCATAAGGACTGATCGCATTCCAAGCCTTCTGGTGCCATGATCGGCCTGTCTTTGCTTTCTCCGCGTCCACCCTTAGCTTGCCCATGAAGATATCGAAAACGGGGGTACCGAATTCCGGAAGCCCCATGTGGTGATACATCCGGCTCAAGGCGTCGCAAATGTCTGGGGTCGATACCAATAGCATAGCCTTCCGGCATCGAGGGTCGTTCAGGGCCGCCAGGCATGCTATGAAGCCTCCCCAACTGTGGGCGACTATGGAGTAAGAATCTAGCCGGAGTAGATCGGCTATGGTGTAAATGCTTTGACGACCATTGTACAGCATAGCGCATACGTCCCCGAACGTCGCGGCCAAGATCGGCTTCATACTGCCGGATACTCCAAAACAACTTACCCGTATCAAATGAGTTTCCGCACAAATGACTTGATCTATTTCAGGACAAGCGGTGATATCGGAGCCGAGTCCATGGAGGTAGAAGACGGCTTCTTTACGGTTGGCATAGTCCGGTTGAGAGCAGATCGTGTAATACACACGCTCTTTGTTCAGTGATCCTAGGAGCGGATTAAGGATCTTCCAGGCGTCCCGGATATCCTGGGTATCGAGATAGCGTTTCTGGTAAGTGATGGGCATGGCTTTGGCTCCCTAATCCGTCGCTCCGTGTTCCCGTAATAATTGGGCGACTGAGTCACGATCTCGCTTGACGGCATAATATAGGGCTGTTTTGCCCTTATCGTCTCGGGCGTTTATGTCAACCCTCGGGTCTTGGGCAATTAGTCGCCAGAAATCCAAAGGCTTATGTCCTTCTTTGGCTATTCTGATTAAAGGCGTTCGTCCTTTCTTGTCTCTGGAGTTTGTTTCCACTTTCTGATTATCCAGGACTAGTCTTAAAATGTCGGCATGCCATACGTAGTGCAGGGTCGTTCTACCATCATCGTCTCGGGCATTTATGTCGGTCCTTTGGTCTGCAATTAGGAGTCTAGCGGCCTCAATTTTGCCTTCACGAGCGGCATGTATCAAGGCCGTCCTTCCGCCTTTGTCCCGTCCGTTTACCTCAATATCAGGGTGTCCGAGCAAAACCTTTAGTACTCCAATATGGTCTTCGTAAGCTGATGTTATTAAAGGAGGCTCTTTGTAATGACCGCACTTGGCGTTGATGTCGGCTCCACTTTCGAGTAACAACTTAACTACCGCCGTGTTACCCGCTTTTGATGCTACCAATAGCGCGGTATTTCCGCTTCCGCCCCGAGCATCCACAGAGACCCCATGTTCCAAAAACTCCTTTACGATATTCACCTCGTTCTTCCAGGCAGCTCTCCGAAGGATTTCTTCCGGGGTGGGGGGATTTGGAGTAAAGGCGTCTATCAGGATATCGAAACACTTCTTTACGGCAACAATATAGAATTCTGGCGGAATCGGGATTCCAGGGATAGGCAGTCGCATCTTCCTTTCCTTTCATGGTGGTCTGGTTGAAATCCTATTCTATATTAGTGTAGATCCCGAATAATGGGTCATGAAAACCGCCAAATAATTTGCCGGTTTGGGGTCCGTTATTCCCAAAATTTTCCCCCATAGAAAAAGGGAAGGGTCCCTGGGGGCCGCCTGTATCCTATGAAAATCGTTTGGAATATCCCACCCCCCTTTACTGCCTGCTTTCATTAAGGAAAAATGCATGGCGGCTTAGGGGATGCAAGGGTTTGACATGTGGCTGGAATCATTCGAGGTTATAGCCCCACCTAGTCATGGTGTGACTATGGTCTTCGAGGATATATGTGGGCAAGGGGAGAAAACCCTTTGTTCTCCTACGTCTCGACGGGGTGCCGGAGGGTCGCGGAGGATTCGAGGGGATAGGGGAGGACAAGAGGGGAGGCATCCCGACAAAAGGGGTCTTCTTTGGCCTTAATGGTCGTGTGTGTAAGTGGTTGATATTAGTCGGGTTACCTCCGGTTACCTCTCTTTTGAAAAATTATTCAATGATATCAGGCAGGTTACCAGGTTACCTCGAAAACACATACCCCTTAGAAAAAAAAATATATTTCGATGAAGGCAATGGTGTTCGTTTGAAATATATTTTTTTCCTATAGGGGGTAATAATGGAGGTAACCAGGTAACCGAGGTAACCTCATTGATATTGTTATACTTTTTTCGCAACCTAAAGGTAACTTTGAGGTAACCACTGGTAACCACAACAAAAACAATACCCTACAAGGCCATTATTTTTTCAATTTCCGAATTACTTATGGCATAGACCTTCATCGGCTTGCCCTGAACCTTAACCGTCCTTTGAGTGCCGCTATTTCCAGTAATCAACCACCTCTTTGCCTTCCATCCGGCAAGGACTGCGCCGGTATCAAATCCCCATTTCGGCAAAAGTTCACGCAATGCCGGTCCTGTAAAACCAAGGAATTCAACACCTTCACTGGTCTTGCCTTCAACCGCCGCCCATCCATATGGGGAATTGAGAATATCTACTGTTCGATCAATGTCATCTTTGTCGAAACCCTTTTTCCCTTTATCTTCTTCCTTCGACGTTCCACAATACGGACACGGCTTGTGCTCTTCGGCTTTCTCTAATCCCTCTTTGTCTTTTTGTGGCGGCGCCTTCGGCGCCGGTGGCGTTTCCGAATGTGAATATACCCGCATAGGATTTGCCGCGGCCCAAGACACAAGCTCCACAAGTGCCCGCCGGTCTATGTCCACGTCTTCCGTCTGTTCTTTGATCTCCTCCCACAAGTCTATAAACGGATCTTTGTAATCCCACGGCAAGCCAAGTGCTTCATGCACCAATTGTCCCGCGATGGATATGGCGGCCGCATACCCTGCCCATCGCCCCTCAAGTTCATTTTGCGAGGAAAACTCCTGAACCCGGGCATTGTATAGGTCTCGAAATTCCTTCCACCTCTTCCTATTTTCGATCAACCAGAGGACGAAGCGCCTCCCCGCATGACCGTAATTGACGATCAACTCTGCGTTCAGGCTGTTCACGAGTTTCGTAGTTTCCGGCGATGTCTCACCGAAAGGCAAACCCTCGATGCAAAGTCCCCTCATTCTTTGGCCTGCATCTTCGCTGTAACTGGTAACCTTAGCCTCCCCCGAGCTTAACAAGACACCTTGCCAAAAGGCGGTTTGCCTCCGTCCGTCTAAGCTCCCGCGGTCCCGTCCTTGGCCTTGATCGAAGCTATACAGGATCTCGGAAATCACCGAATTCCCAAACCGGCCCCGTCTGGCGGCCCGCTTCGTGTCATCCAGGATTAGCGGAGTATCACATACCAAAGCCGCCTTACGTTCGGCGGCTACTCGCGTGGTGTCCCACGTTCCAAGGACCGACCCCATGCCGCCCGGAGATCCGCCTGGGTTCCCCCAAACGGAGGCGGCAAGACGAAGGCATGTCGTCTTGCCCCGCGACGTGAGGCCCGATATATCGAGGAAGAAATTCGTTGTTCCGAATATCCTTACCAATGGAGCGGCAAATGAGGCATATAGGGCCGCCCTTGGTATCGAAAAATCCATTGCAGGGGCGACTATCTCCTTCCACCGGTCCCAAGATCCCACCTCCCGATAAGCTCTAGAGGTCTGGGTATCACCTCCCTCGCTCCGGAAAATGACATCCGGTTCGGTTCCATCTTGATGGATCAATGAATCTCCGAGCATAAAACCGGTCTCGTCATCAAGCCAGCCAAACCGGTGAGCCACCCGATACGTCAGCATGTCATACTGATTTTCGAGAAGGACTTCCAAATGCCACTGTGCCGCTGCCGCCGCGTTCCCGCTTCCGGAGGGGTAACCATACCTTGCAGTTCCACCGACCACCTTGCTACGGTCAACGCAAATCTCGCGGGGGATAGTGAAGGTTTTCCATCCATTACCCGAAAATCGGGCTAGTTCAACCTCTTCGCTCCCTCCTTGTGTACTGATGAATCTTTTCGCTGGAAAACAGGCTTCATGGAGGATTTCAACGGCATCTACTTCCGTCCCCCTGTTCTTAAACTCTTTCACCCCCCCTGGAGTCATGAAGTAGCCAAATGGGATGTTCAAATTCGCATACTCTTCCGGGCAGGGGATATTAAAAGGCGAAAAAACCTCTCCTATGGTGGTTCGTCTACTGGCCTGCTCATCCTTAGCAACCAGGCGAAGATGATCTTTGGCAACCCTTTCCAAATCCCGTTTCATGCCGCTCGGGGTTTTGTCCTTAATCTCTCCGTAAAGACCGGGATCATATTTCTTCGCCGCAGCTAAGGCGACGACGACCTCACCGTCCTGAAATACGCTCCGGTCTTTCTTTTCAATCCGAGGGACCGCCTCGCGGAGGATCTTAATCTGCTCCTCGGTGAGTTGCGGTTTTCGCAGGGGATATCGGTAGACCGAATCCAATATAGTCTCTATCTCCTTGTCGGACTTCGGCGGCTTGCTTCTGGAGTTCGCATCCAGACACAAAACCAGATTCTGGCGTTTCGACATTCCCAGATTCTTATTCTTCTCGGCATAGGCAAACATACCTTCATTCCTCATGCCGTCCGGTAACCCGTCAAACGGCACGGGGTTGTTTTCGGCCTTGGTCAGGCTGACAACCTTGCTCTGGGCTTCGGCTGTCTTGAGCACCTCTGCCAGCCAGTCAGGAATAGCGTCAGGCTCTCCCTCAAAAGGGGAGGCGCCCGCGACCCATTGATATTCGTTGCCCGACTTATGGCGCGACGGAGGTAAGATCACATATCCACCGTTACACTTTACGTCGATCCTTTCACCGAGCTTTGACGTGGAGTTTTGAAAACCTGAGTGTCCTTCGGGCAGGCGATAAAACAGATGCCACCCTCCGCCGCCGGTTCGAGCAATCCACGGTTTTCCTGTGTCTCTTTCATCTTTCACTTTCTTCCACGATTCCAGTCCTGTTTCGCCGTCCAAGTCGATCACTACGTACCCGGACTCGCCTATTAGGGCGCCGACGTTGGCGTCCCGGTATTGGGACCACCATTCCCTGATTTGCGCCTCATCATTGGACGCGAGTTTTTGCCAAGCGTTAAGTCGCGGATGTTTTCCTCTGTTATTTCCGCAGTCCTCCCCGCATGAACACGTTCCGTCCTGCAGGGGGGCGTGGCAGGGATGGACGCGAAGCCCCCCCTTCGCGTAAAAGCACGCGAAGGCATAGGGGGGTTTTCCGGTGTTATCAACCAAAATAGGGCCTTTAGAGGTCTTTTGCTCTTGACCCGCGAGGCTATTTGACGTAATATTATCATTAATCATTTGAAATCCTTAGTAATTGACCCCGCAACCAACGCGGGGTTTTGTTTTTATGCCGCATCCGCGGCCGTTACCAATTCCAGCAAGGACGACAAGACCGGCTTCCGAAAAACATTCTCACCATCCTGGGTTTCCCCAAGAGGCTGGTTCAGTTGTCTCGGGGTGACTTCGTAAGGCCAATCATCCAACGCCAGTTGAGCCCGTTCCTTTATCATCTCGCAGTATTTCGGCTCTCGGTCGATCATGATTGACTTGCAATCAAGCCGAATCGCGGCTACCGCCGTACTCCCGGAGCCCGCGAACATGTCCAGGACCACGCACCCGACCCATCCGAAGTATCGAATACAATTCTCCGCCAATTGCCAAGGATATGGGGCCGGATGTCCGATAGCCTTTGCCGATGCGGGGGGAACGTGCCAAATATCCTTGCGGAGGCGCATATAGGTATTCTTGTCCAGGAGCT
>JAZDOF010000242.1:0-5856 GCA_043799015.1 Pseudomonadota bacterium
GGCGTTATGTGCCATGCGGCGATCGTCTGCCGCGAATACGGTCTCCCGGCGATAGTCGGCACTGGATCGGCGACGTCAAGACTCAAGACGGGGCAGATGGTCAGAATCGACGGGTCCAGAGGGGAAATCGACATCCTCGACTGACTTCGTTTGGTACCCAACTCGCAGAATCACGGCAAGCCGCACTCCTAACCAATCCTGACGCGGCGGGGCCCCAAAGACCGACCATTGTTCCATTTCCGCTGCCCCGAATGCGGCGGAAATGGAACTCCACGGCCGGGCGAAGGGCACCGGCAATACGTCCCCAAGGGCGGTAGGACAGGCGGTGCCGTGCGACGACACGCATCAATACCGGCGGGAGCCGGCAACCGCCGGGATCCCGATCTAAGTCAACCATATTGCCGGTGGGCAGTCCCGGGGCATACCTAAACGCGATGCCTCATATCGTGAGGTTTCTCTATGATGAAAGGCTCACCTTACGTGCTTCCCTTCGAGGAGTGCGATCTCACAATGGTAAACCGGGTCGGAGGCAAGTGTGCAAGCCTGGGAGAGCTGCTGAAGGCGCAGATCCCCGTACCGCCCGGTTTCGCCGTAACGACGGAGGCATACGAACGCTTCCTGGCGGACAACGGGATCACGGACGCTGTAATAGATCGGCTGAAGGGTCTGGACCATGAAATGATCGAAGAGATCGACAGCGCTTCAGAGGACATCAGAGCCTGGATCGAAAACGGCCGTATGTCCGTGGACATGGAAGATCATATTGCCGAAGAGTACAGAGTCCTTAGCAGGCGCACAAGGATGCCGGCATTGCCGGTGGCGGTGCGTTCCTCCGCAACGGCCGAGGACCTGCCCGACGCCAGCTTCGCGGGGCAGCAGGACACCTATCTCTGGGTTCGCGGTGTGGATGACCTCCTGGACCGAACCAAGAAATGCTGGGCAAGTCTTTTTACGCCTCGGGCCATCGCCTATCGAATGAAGATGAAGTTCGACCACTCGAAGGTGCTCATCAGCGTTGCGGTTCAGAAAATGGTCAAGTCCTTCGCTGCGGGCGTGATGTTCACCCTCAATCCGTCGACGGGAGACCGTGCCACCGTCGTCATTGATTCCAATTGGGGCTACGGAGAGAGCGTGGTTTCGGGCGAGGTAACTCCGGACCAGTTCCACGTGAATAAAATCACCATGGAGGTTACCAAGAAGGTGATCTCCGATAAGGTAATCTATTACACCACCGACCCTGAAACCGATGAAGTGAAGAAACTCAATGTCGAGAAGGAACGCAGCAAGTCCCAGAGTCTTTTGGACAAGGAAATCATCGAACTGGTCGAGCTGGCCAAGAAGATCGAGCGGCACTACGGAAAACCGATGGATATCGAGTGGGCCACAGAGAAGTCGCTGCCCTACAAGGGGGAGGTCTTCATAGTGCAGAGTCGTCCGGAAACCGTATGGAGCCGCAAAGCCCAAAAACCCCTCGTTGAGCCCAAAGGGAGCGCCATAGCGTTCATCACCGCCGGGCTAATCAAAGGGAAGAAGGTCTCATAGACGAAACGAGGTTCCTATACCGTTGTCGGGACCCGGTCGTAAGGCACCCGGCACCTGCCATCATAGATACAAAGAGAGGTTAAGATCCCGATGAAAGACATGAGAGATTTTATCAGAGAAGGCGAGCAAAGGGGATTATGCAAGCGGATAACCGCGGAGGTCGACTGGAACCTCGAACTTTCGCATATCGCCAAACTGAACGAGGAGGCGCAAGGTCCGGCTCTGCTGTTCGAGAACGTGAAGGATTACAGTACGCCGGTAATCACGAGCGTATGCACCACTACACAACGGCTCGCTCTGATCATGGGCCAACCGCTCGACTCAACACTGGTGGATCTGTACAATGCATGGGCGAAGCTGGGTGAGAATCTGCTTCCTCCAAAGTATGTCGACAAGGCGGCGGCCCCCTGCAAGGAAAATATCCTGATGGGAGACGACGTAGACCTGTACAAGTTCCCGGTCCCCCAATGGTACCCGCTGGATGGCGGCCGATACATCGGCACCGCCCACTTTTTCATCACCAAGGACCCCGAGACGGGCTGGGTCAACCTGGGAACGTACAGAGCACAACTTCTCGGTAAGAACAAGGTCGGAACCCAGTTCATCAAGGGCAAACACGCCGATATAATGCTGAAGAAGTATCAGAAGCTGGGCAAACCGATGCCGGTAGCCTCGATCATCGGATGCGATCCGCTGCTGTTCATTCTCGGCGCTGCCCGCGTTTCCGCTTTTGTATCGGAATATGACGTAGCCGGGGCTCTCAGGGGTACGCCGGTGGAAGTGGTCAAGGGAGAGATCGTTGACCTGCCCATTCCCGCACATGCCGAAATCGTCCTCGAAGGCGAGGTGGATGCCGACAAGTTCATGGAAGAGGGTCCGTTCGGCGAGTACACCGGTTATTACTCGGGTGTAGGCACCGATCCCCGTAATTTCATGGACGTGAAGTGTGTTACTCACCGTAACAACCCGATCTTGTGGGGAACCACCGTGGGCCGGGCCGTGACCGATACCCATATGACCATGGCGCTTTCCTACGGCGCAACTCTCTGGCAGCAGTTGCTCGCCATGAAGATACCGGGCCTCAAAGCCGTGTACTGCCCGCCTGAAGGTTCGGGTAGGTTCCTGGCCATCATTTCCATGAAGCAAATGTATCCCGGCCACGCGGACCAAGTGCTGACAGCCGCCATTTCCACTGAAATGGGTGCCTATGGCCTGAAAACGGTTATCGTCGTGGACGAAGACATCGACCCATGGGACATTCCGCGGGTAATGTACGCACTGAGCTTCCGGTTCCAGCCCAACCGCTCCCAAGTCATCAAGCGCGGCCGGTCGACCCCGCTGGACCCTTCTCTTCCGATCGACGCGAGGGATATCACCGGACGGCTGCTTCTGGACGCTACCATACCCTACGATTGGAAAGAAAAGCCGATTCCCATCGAACTCGATCCGAAAATAGTGGAAAGAGTCAAGAGCCGTTGGTCCGAACTGGGACTATGATCTGAAACCCGGAAACCGAAGTTGATGATTCCCTCCCGATTCCCAGGCTTCGGGTGGGAGTCCCCGCTCAACGCTACGTGTTCCGTGCGACCGGAGCGCTAAGGAGGCTTCGTTGAAACCCATTAGATATACAAACGAAATTGCGGATGAGTTCGTCAAGAACGGATACTGGACCCAGGAGACCTTTTATGATTTCTGGGATCGAAACGCGCGTGAATACGGAGATAAGGAAGCTCTGGTCGACTCCAAGTACCGATTAACTTGGGCCGAAGCCAAGCGCCTGGTCGACGCCATGGCCATGGTTTGGGTGGAAATGGGAATTCCGAAGCATTCGCGCATCATCGTCCAATCCCCCAACAGCGTCTACGGCTTCCTGTCAAGGATTGCGTGCGAAAGGGCCGGTCTCATCTCATTAACCGTCTATCCTTACCTTCGCCAAAGGGAATTGGAATATATGGTCGAGCGGACCGAGGCCTCGGCCGTTATTATTGTCAATGTTTACAATAAATTCGATTACCTGGAGATGTACACGGGGCTTCAGAAGCAGTTTCCGCATCTTAAGAACATCTTTCTGTTTGATGACGAAGTCCCGCCCACCGCACCGGAGGGGACCTTTTCTCTCACTCGTATCGTCAATGAGCGGGCCCAAAAGCCGGTGGACGAGTCGGTCCTTGCGGAACGAAGGCTCGATCCGATATGGGATGTTGCGCTGCTCACCACGACGTCGGGAACCACCGGCATTCCTAAGCTGGTGGAATGGCCCATCGCTCCGCGGGTCTGCACATCCAAGGGTCGGGTGGATATATGGGGCTTGACCAAGGACGACATAACCGTTGCAATAGCTCCCCATGCAGGTGGAGCGGCCGGTACGCTCACCTATTTTGCCGCCCCCGTGGCCGGTGCGAAGACCGTCATGTTGGAGGAATTCTCACCGGACAAGGCGTTGGCCCTCATCGAAAAGGAGAAGGCCACGGCAATCGGTGTAGTGCCGACTCACTTAGTGAGGATGCTTGAAGCCGATGCGACAAAGTACGATCTGGGTTCCCTTCGCTTCATCCGATCTGCCGGCGGGTATCTGTCTCCCCAGGTTGCCGAGGAAGCGGAGATGGCTTTCGGTGCTTCCATCACCAGCGATCTGGGCACCCAGGACATGGGGTCGGTTTCCGGTTGCCGCGTTCAGGATTCCCGGGATCTTCGACGTAGGACGGTGGGGCGGATGCTTCCGGGGAACCAGGTACGTCTCGTGAGTGAGGACGGCAAGACGGAGGTTCCTGACGGAGAACCGGGCGTGTTGTACTTCCGCGGACCTCATGCACCCGCCGGCTACTATCGGGACCCGCAGTTGACGGCCACGGTTTTCGATCCCATCGGTTGGACGACGACCGGTGATATAGTCAAGTTCGACCAGGGTTGTCTGTGGATACTGGGCAGGGCCAAGGACATGATCATCCGAGGCGGCCAGAATATATATCCTGCGGAAATCGAGGGTCTTCTGAACGATCATCCCAAGGTTGCCTCGGTGGCCGTCGTGGGCTATCCGGATAGGGAGATGGGCGAACGGACCTGCGCCTATGTGATTCCAAAGGCCGGTCAGGATTTCAGCTTCGCTGAAATGGTGGAGTTCTTGAAATCCAAAAAGATAGCGATGTTCAAGCTGCCGGAACGCCTGGAGGTGGTCTCTGCCTTTCCCGCGGTCGGTGATTCCGGAAAGGTCAACAAAGAAACCCTGAAGAAGGAGATTCGGGAGAAGGTCACCGCCGAGGGGAAAGCGTGATGCAACGCGTCATACTGCTCATTTCCACGCTGGACACAAAGGGCCCTGAGACCATGTACCTGCGTGATCGCATCAACGAATGCGGCGGGAACGCGGTCGTCCTCGACCTGAGCATGTCCGAGAGCGCTTCAGGTGCGGACATAACGCCGGAGGCCGTGGCTGCCGCCGTCGGCGCCGACATCCGGGACATCCGGACATCCCGTGAACGGAAGAAGATAACGCGACTCATGATCGGCGGAGGGATCAAGCTGGCGCAGGACCTTCTCTCCAGTGGGAATTTGGCCGGGGTTATCGGCCTGGGAGGATCCACCGGGAGCCTCATGGCCACGGACATTATGCGCTCCCTTCCCTTCGGAGTCCCCAAGCTCATGGTATCCTCGACGGCGGCCTTGCCCGGTTTAGCCACGCGGTACATAGGGACCGGAGACATTGCGGTCATGCATACGGTGATCGAGATCTCGGGCTTGGCAAAGCTCCTTCGTAACGTTCTCGACAGGGCGGCCGGCGCGATTGTGGGCATGGCGGGAGTCCCCAACCTCGATGCCCAATCCACCCGCGAACCGGGCAAACCGTTGGTGGCAATGTCCATGTTCGGTCCCACGGAGCGATGTGCTCACCGCGTCCAGGTTCTGCTCCAGGAAAAAGGCTACCACGTGATAGGCTTTTCTGCGGCCGGCGTGTGTGACCGTGCAATGGAAGAGATGATACGCTCCGGCTTCTTTGATGCTGTGGTGGAATTGGCTCCCGGAGGGCTCGGTGAGGAACTCCTCGGTGGTATGAGAGCCGCAGGCCCCGATCGCCTAACAGCGGCCGGACTCGCGGGCATACCGCAGGTGGTGGCCCCCGGCGGCGTGAACCTAACCAATCCTAGGAAGTCTAGGTACACTGCCGACCACCTTCAAAGAAGAAAATACGAGATGGATGAACTCCGCACCTTCTTAAGGGTATCGGATGACGAGATGGTGCGCGTGGCAAAGGGTTTTGCGGATAACCTCAACGGAGCCAAGGGACCTGTCGTATTCCTGTTTCCCAAGAAAGGCTGG
>JAZDOF010000267.1:0-8266 GCA_043799015.1 Pseudomonadota bacterium
ACTGTTGATACAATACGGGGCGGACTTAAACGCGCTGGACGGCGGCGGAAACTCGTCACTTGCCTCGGCATGCTACGCTTGTAGGCCCGAGGTTGCTCGACTCCTCTTGAACAAAGGGGCAAATCTCAATATCAAAACCAAAGCCGGAGCCACGCCCCTTATGGCGGCTACGGCAAACGGCTGCCCGGCCCTCGTGAAAATGCTTTTGGACGAAGGGGCGGATGTAAACGAGAAGGATACAGAAGGATTCACGGCTCTGATGCATGCGGCGGCCAAAGGTCGGGTGGACATCGCAAAACTTCTCCTGGACAAGGGAGCTGATGTGAACGCCACGGAAACATTGGGCGGCACGGCCCTGATGATCGCTGCGCACGACGGCGGCACGGATATGGTCAAGACGCTTCTGGAAAGAGGAGCCGATGCGAAGGCAAAGGAACAGAGCGGAAAAACGGCCCACTCGATGGCCGTGCAACGGGGGCACGGCGAAGTGGTGCAACTTCTTGAGAAGCGGGAGGGGGCGCGGTAAGTCCCCGGATTGATCCGCCTCGCCGCAGTGCTTTTCCGGCACTTCTATCCAAAGGTCTCGTAAGGACGGCAAAGGATGATCCTACGCCGACCCGTATTGCCGGCCGAGACCGCGCCGTGATCCCGACACGGTCGCCCGCCGGGCGGGGGTTATCCCCGCCCGCGTCGTCGGTTCCCGGACCAACGACGGTACCGGCGCCCAGGTCTTCGTCTTTTGCCGCACGCGCACCGGGCCTTATATGCAGGAGCGCTCCCCCCGTCTCACTACCTGTTCCATTCGCCGTCCCGACCTTCAGCGCGGTTAGTAAATCCCGGTCGGTTATGCCGTTGCCTAGGGAGCCTTGCAGACCTTGTTCGATCGTATACAGCGGGTACACACCTTGGCGTGGCGGACGCGGCCGCCGGTTTCCAGTATTCGAAGATTCTGAAGATTGGGGTAGGAAATTTTCTTGGTGCGATTGTGGGCGTGGCTGACGTTGTATCCTCTCAGCGGCCCTTTACCGCATATCTCGCAAATTCTCGACATTTAACCTCTCCTTGCGCTTGTCTTGGCGGGTTATTACTCGCGAGAAGCACCTATAACGCCCTTCTCGCTACGGTCATTGCAAAGGCCGGTACCCGCAGTCGGCCGTTTCCACGCCCAAGAGGGTCCCGTGATTCCAACACCCAAACAACAGCCGACCCGAAGGGCAGGCCGGGGAGACATCGCGCCGAGGTGGCGTTGAGGGCTTTGTCGGCGTCTTAGGTGCCGTAATTACAGGAAGAACCCGCCAGCACGCCATAGCTTGCCTACTTGGACACTTCCACAAATGCCATTCTAAGTTGAAACAGCGTCTCAGCCAATATCTTTTTTTCCGGTTCCGTCAAATTACCTCTGGTTTTTTCTTCCAGCAGCCCCAAGATATCTATGGTCTGCTTTGCTCCCGAGAGGTCCTTCTTCGGCTCCTCGGCGCCCGGCAGCTTCACGAGTCCCAATTGGAACAACGCGGAATTAGCGAGACTTAACACGAGCGTAGAAAAATCCATCGGCACCGGAGGGGGCTGTTCCTTCGTTCCTTCGGCATCATCCCGTCCTTGCCGGGTTTCCGCAGGCTCACTCGACCCACCATCGGCTTCCGTGGGTTCCGGCCCGTCCGACCGTCGCTCTTGGGCGACATCTTCCTTCGCTTCTCCTACGGCACTGAATCGTCGTCTGTCTTTTACGGTAAAACCTTCTTGTGGCTCGTTCTCTTCCATACAAATCCTCCAACTGCAATCGTCGGTCCGCAGGCAATGATTGACGCGCTTCGCGCCCTCCTCTTGTGAAAGCCCTCTTCCGAATGACGTCCCGACAAATTCCGAATCTTAGCCGGCAACAAGATCCAGATCCTTTATTTGCTCTCCAAGCCTGGAGGGAGCGCAGAACGAGTCCTGCGGAAGATTACTACACCTTTGGCGACGGCTATAGCGATTTGTTCCGATCCAACGACGCAACGTAATTCTTACCGTGGTCCCAAAGTCTCACGATGGGCGGGTGACGGTAGGCCGGCGTTCGTGGATCCGGTATGGGCCGGCATTTCTGGATTTCAAAACTCAATCTCGCACGATCCGGCATAAGGAAGGCACCGACTCCTGTTCACTCTCCGCACGCCACGGCAACCGTTCGCCGCGGCCAAGTCCGGGCCTTGGGAACATATATGTGCAGCACACCGTCTACATATGTGGCTTCGGCTCTTTCCGAGTCAACCCGTTCCGGCAGCTTGAAGGTTCTGCTGAAGAACCCGGTTTCCCGTTCAATGCTGTGAAATGCCGCTATTTGGGGCTCCGGATCGAGATCACGTTCACCTTCAATCGTTATCATGGCCCCCTCCACCCGGATGTCGATACGGTCTCTTCCGACCCCGGGGAGGTCAGCCCGAATGATATATGATTCCGGAGTTTCCAATATATCGACCACGGGTTTCCAACAACGCGTCGTCGGACGACAGATCGGGTATCCGGGCGCGGGCCCCATTGCAAAGCCCAGCTTTTCTTGAAGGCTGAGGAGGTCTCTCCACGGGTCCCACCGGTTCAAGCTCATGGTCTTGATGCTCCAATTATGTTGCGGTCAATTAAACAGGAGTCGCCTATTCGAACTTCTCAAATAGGCAGGTTAGGTCTTTTTCAGCCTTCAGTCAAGTCCTCGCAAAGGTTGATGGAGATCCATGTAGCCCATGAAAGGATTGCGAAAATGAGCGGCAGACGTAAAACGAAAAGAGGAAAGAAGGGTGAGGTGCTTATCCACCCCAGAAACTGGGTTGTGCCCATGATGCGGCTCAACACCAAACCCGGCCCCTTCAACGACAGGCGGGAGAAGAGGTTGCGAAGGAAACTGGATGCCGAAATGTTTGACGAAATCGGTTAGGCATGCAACGATCGTGGCCTGGACATGTGTTCGATGGGCGATCCGTACGGCCGATCGGGGCAATGTGCATAGAAATCAAATGCCCATGGGAACCCATCAGCGGGCCCGATTCATGCGTAAACGGCCCTAATGCCTCGTTTCCACGGCCTCCAGCCGCTCGGTAGCTTTGTGGTTCGCTTCTCCGGGCGTAACGAATAGGTCGCTGTGAACCGTCATCTTTGCCCTATTCCCGCATAATTGCGGTCGTGATTGTTGCAAAGCGGCCCACCTGCAATATAATGGAGGACAGGCCGCGATGCCGGGGGGAGGTTTACCGCTATCGCACCGCCACATCGAGCCGTTGGCCTGCTCCAGGGGCCGGAGGGAACATGACCAGCCGGATTGAACTGGAACTCAGGAAATTCGTAGCGCCGGAATTCGTCTTCGGGGACGGAGCGCGTTTGCTCACGGGGCAGTACGCACGCAACCTCGGAGCTTTTCGGGTGCTCGTGGTTACCGATCCCGGAGTCATGGAAGCAGGGTGGACCGGTGACGTGATCAAGAGCCTGGAACAGGAGGGATTATCATGTACCCTATTCTGCGACGTCACCCCCAATCCCACGGCGGAACAGGCAATGGCAGGGGCGGCCGCTTACCTTGAAGGCGGTTGTAATGCCATTGTGGCCGTGGGGGGCGGCAGTCCCATGGATTGTGCCAAGGCCATAGGCATCGTCAATGCGAACGGCGGACATATACTTCAGTATGAAGGGGTCGACAAGCCGACACGTCCGGTGCCGCCGCTCATATGCGTACCCACGACGGCCGGCAGTTCTGCCGACGTTTCACAGTTCGCCATCATCACGGACGTTGAGCGCAGAGTAAAAATAGCCATCGTCAGCAAAACCATCGTTCCGGATGCGGCGCTGATCGATCCGCGAACGACGACCACGATGGGCGCGGAACTAACCGCGCACACGGGCATGGACGCATTCTGTCACGCCACGGAGGCTTACGTATCCAACGCCAACTCGGCCGTCACGGATGCTCATGCTTTGGAGGCTATCAGGCTCATTTCGGAATCATTACGGATTGCCGTGTCCGATACCCTTGATATTCAGGCCCGAGGAAAAATGATGCTCGGGAGTTTGTTCGCCGGTTTGGCCTTTTCCAACGCCGGTCTTGGGGCCGTTCATGCCATGGCTCACAGCCTTGGCGGCCTTCTGGACCTACCGCACGGCGAGTGCAACGCGATTCTGCTGGAACATGTCATAAGGTTGAATTTCGCCTCTGCCCCGGAACGTTACAGGAACATCGCCGCCATACTGGGGTCGCCCGTTGAGACCCCTTCGGAGGAGGACGCCACGGAATCCCTCGTAGCCTCCATCGCCGAGTTGAGGCGGTCTGTGGGGGTGGATGCATCGCTCGGACAAATGGGAATGCGTTACGAAGACATTCCGGAGCTGGCCGTGAAAGCCGCAAGGGACCCTTGCCTGGTGACCAACCCGGCTGTGCTTGATCGCTCCGACATAGAGAAAGCATATGAACGGGCCTTCTGACGACTACTCGGACCGAGAAACGCTGCGAGCCAAGATCATAGGGCTGGGTGAGCACTCCATCCGAAAGAGCTATTACCCCGCGCTTCAAGAACGGCTCGCCGAACTGGAGCGGTTCCGGGCATTGCTCGACCAGACTCGCGACGCCATATTCCTCATAGAAGCCCCAACCGGCCGGCTCATAGACGTAAATGAATCGGCATGCAAGAGACTCGGCTTCCGCAGATCCGAACTGCTTTTTGCAGCTTCGGAACGTCTCTGGTCCCCACCTGTGGTTGACGCGATAGGTGCGCTTTGCATAAGCTCCGTTTCGGAAGATGAAACGCTTACCATCGAAGCCGAAATGGTCACTCATACGAGAGAACACATCCCGGTTGAGACAACACTTCGACGCGTTCATTTCCACACGTCGGTCTATGTCGTCGCTGTTGCACGGGATATTTCCGAGCGCAAACAGGCTGAGGCGGCTCTCAAAGAATCGGAGGAGAAATACCGACTTGTGGTGGATCGGGGCTCCGATCTCATAGTAATTGCCCAAGAAGGTAAGCTGAAATTCGTAAACGCCCGAGCACGGGACGTCACCGGGTACACGGAAGGAGAGCTCGTCCAAGGGGATTTTGCGAGGATCATCAGCCCTCCGGATCGACCGACGGCGCGTGAGGTTTATGCCAAGAAGTTGGCGGGCGACTCGGAGCCGCGTGCGTTTTCCTGTCGATTCACACACAAGGACGGCATGCTGAAATGGGCTGAAATAAAGCCGGTGGCGATAAGCTGGGAAGGAAAGCCCGCTCTTCTCTGCTTCATAAGCGACGTGACGGTGGAAAGGACGATGGAAGAAGAACTCCTCCGGATGCAGAAACTGGATTCGCTCGGAATCCTTGCCGGTGGAATCGCGCATGACTTTAACAACATCCTCACGGCCATACTGGGCAATATCTCCGTGGCACGAGTGAACCTATCGCTCGGGACCACGGAAACCCTGGGTCGGCGGTTGGCCGAGGCCGAAAAGGCATGTCTCGCGGCGCAAGGGCTTACTCAACAATTATTGACCTTTTCGAAAGGAGGGGCCCCGGTCAAGCGGCTCTGCGACCTGGGCAGCCTCGTTCGAGAAGCATCATCCTTCGCTCTTCGCGGATCAAATGTCAGGCCTGAATTCGCCGTTCAACACGATCTATGGCCCGTGAACGCGGACTCGGGTCAAATCGGTCAGGTTATCAACAACCTGGTCATTAACGCGGACCATGCCATGCCTGAAGGAGGCGCCATAGTAATATCGGCCACGAACCTCATCGTGACGCCCCAACATTCTCTGCCCATAGAGGACGGACCATATGTATGCATAACGTTTCAGGACTTCGGCGTGGGAATACCTCCGGCGTACCTTCAAAAAATCTTCGATCCATACTTCACCACTAAGCAAAAAGGCAGCGGATTGGGCCTGACGACCTCATATTCAATTATCAAGAACCATGGCGGTTTCCTGACCGTAAGATCCGAGGTGGGGGTCGGATCCGTGTTCGAAGTTTACCTGGCGGCCCGCCCGGGAGAAGTCGCACCCGGTCAGGAGGCTGAAGGAAGTCTTCAAGGAGGGGAAGGACGCGTACTGTTCATGGATGATGAAGAAATGATAAGGGATGTGGTCGGCGAGATGATTTCGCTTCTGGGATACGACGTCGTTCTCGCAAAGGACGGATCGGAAGTCATTGAGTTATATACGGCGGCGCTTGATTCCTCCGCCCCTTTTGATGCCGTGGTCATGGACCTGACGGTCCCGGGCGGAATGGGGGGGCGCGAAGCCATGAAGATACTACTGGAGGGAGACCCCGAAATAAGAGCCGTAGCCACCAGCGGTTACTCCACGGACCCGGTAATGCAGGACTACCGAGCATACGGGTTTTCAGGGGTCCTGGTGAAGCCTTTCAACGTCAAGGAGCTCGGTGATGCCCTCCGAGACGTCGTGTACGGCGAAAGAAAATAGACGCATGTCCTTGACGAGGTAATATTTGAACGTGAATGACTTGAAAACAATCCCATACGGAAAACAGTGGATCGATGAAGACGACATCCGAGCCGTCGTAGACGTGCTTCGCGCCGACAGGATAACTACCGGCCCTCGTGTTAAGGAATTTGAACGGGAATTCTCCCGCGCGGCCGGCTCCCGTTTCGCAGTGGCTGTGAGCAGCGGGACGGCCGCGCTCCATTGTGCGATGTACGCATTGGGAATAGGCCCTGGTGACGAAGTCATAGTACCTGCCATGACATTTGCGGCGACGGCCAATTGCGTGGTTTTCCAAGGCGGGACCCCGGTTTTTGCCGACATAGACCCTTTGACGCTGCTGATCGATCCCGACGATGTAGAGGCGAAATTCACGCCTCGAACCAAAGCGGTCATCGCCGTCGACTATGCCGGTCAACCGTGCCGGTATGACGAATTGCGTGGTCTCACAAGCAGTTGGGGGATACCCCTCGTGGCGGACGCCTGTCATTCTTTGGGCGCGGCATATTACGGCAGGCCCGTCGGGTCATTGGCGGACCTAAGCGTATTCAGCTTTCACCCCGTGAAACACATCACTACCGGCGAAGGGGGAATGATCACGACGGACGACCCGGATCGGGCCGAGAAAGCCGCCCTCTTCAGAAATCATGGAATCACCGTTGATTTCGACCGGAGGCTTGCCGGTTCGTCGTGGTTCTACGAAATAGTGGATTTGGGATACAATTACAGAATAACGGACATCCAATGCGCGCTTGGGATTTCGCAACTCAAGAAGCTTGCAGCTTGGACGGCCAGACGCCGGGAGATTGCCGATCGGTATTCTCGCGCCCTTATGTCCATCCCCCAAATGGCGCCGCTCGACGTCATGAAGGAGGCGTTTCATTCATATCATCTGTACGTGGTGAAGATCGGATCCGATGAGCCGGGGCGGAATCGCGACGATGTTTTCGCAGCATTGCTTCAACGAGGGATACTGGTCAACGTACACTACATTCCCGTTCATCTCCATCCATATTACCGGAAAAGATTCGGAACCGCCGAAGGGCTGTGCCCCAAAGCGGAGGCGGCATATCGCCAAGTAATTAGTCTTCCGATGTTTCCTCTGATGAGTGATGCGGATGTGGACCGGGTAATGGAAACCTGCGCGGCCATTATGAAGGATTGAAGCGGCGGCGTCCCACCGCTTGCTCACCTTCCGGCCGGCGCGGCCATCATGCCTTCTTCTTGAACTTCAGCCCCTTGACGTTGCTCAACTGGGCACCTTTGAACCTCGTGCCGGCCAGCTTCACCCCGGTGAAGTCCGAATCGTTTATGATGGCCCATGCCAAATCGGCCTTAGACAGATCAGCTCCCACGAATTTAGTGGAATTGAGACTGACTCCGCTGAGCGACACCCCCACAAGTACGGCGCCGGAGAGATCCGCTCCGTCGAGTTTGGCCGAATGGAAATCGGACTCCGTGAGATCGGTTTTCCTCATGTCTGCGTTGGAAGCGTCCGCTGACGTGAAGTTCGACCGCTGTGCGGTACCCGCGGCGAGAATCGTGCCGTTCATGATTGCCTTCTCGAATTTGCACTCCTCCAGGTCGGCCTCGAAGAAATTGGCATTCGTAAGATCCGACCCATCGAATCGTGTTCCCGCGAGCTTGGCCTTCACAAATCTAGCCTCATTCAAACGAGCCTCCGTGATATCCGCTCGCTCCGCAAAGACTTCCTCCGCGTTGACCCCGATCATCCCGGCTTTGGTAAGGTAGACGCCCTTCATGCGCGCCTTTGACAGGTTCGATTGGGCCAGAACGGTCGCTGTGAGGTCGGCATCCGAGAAATCGCAG
>JAZDOF010000270.1:0-2950 GCA_043799015.1 Pseudomonadota bacterium
GGGTAAGCATCATGGACCGCTGATAGTTTGCACTATCGGACCCCATCTCCTGCGGCTGGCCTTCGGTGGGATTTACCGGCCCCCATTGGGTTTGGTATGATTCCGGCATGGCGGCTTTTCCTGACGAATCAAGCCACGTTCCATAGTTATCATCCCACTTCCATCCGAGAGATTGAAGGTATTGAGCCTGCTGCCCATCGTCGTTAAAGCTCATCATTCCCATCAGTCACCGCCCTCCACCAAGGCAATCTCCGCCTTGCACCATTCAACCCCGCACCGGCCTGTAGTCAGTTCAAGATCAAATGCCATCTCATCGCTCCGGATTCGGTTCCGGGTCGTTTCCACTTTCGGGGATGTCCCCGTGTCGTAAAGGAATCCCGTGGCGACGGCCAGATACCCGGTCGCGTCATAGAGATATTGCCCCTCAGCTTCTGGCGTGAAGGTCAAGACAGCCGTTTTCTCATTCTCTGCCGTGCAGACGGAGATTATTCCAGTGCCGGTCGCCTTCGGAGTAACATAGAATTGCAGTTTTCTAAGTATGCCGTCTCCAAAGAAGGTGAAGGTTTTGGTTCTCACCGTGCAGACATAGGCGGAAGTCACGCCCGGAGTTTCCTCGTCGGTAGCCAGCGATTCATCCACTTTGTAAAGGTAGCCGTTGTATCCGGTCAGATACACATCGTCCCCGGCCTGATAGAAAGAGGTGCACCGGCCCCACTCAAAAAAGATGTTGGTGAATGCGGGAAGGTTCGCCCCGGACTGCGGGTCATACCGTTCGGTATAGCAGAATACCCGATCACCTATGCCAAACCAGATCGCGTTATATGCCGGTAGATAGACCATCGAATCACAAGTCAGGTTATCCTGAAAGACGGTATTGATCTTCCGACCTATCGCGTCAACCTGAAGGTCTCCGTAGGTGTCCGTTCCCTTCACGGACTTGAAGCCGTTGGTATCGACGAAGAACACGTTGTTCCATGCGCTTACGATTGAATGCGCGTTCTGAGCGGCATTGTTCTGCGAGAGGTCTTGCACGTACCAGTTCGTTGTCGTCGCGCTTGCCACGTTGATACGGTAAAGCCGCTTCTCCCGGTCTCCCTTCTTGGAAACAATCAGGTCGTCGCCGTATACCGCAAAGGCGTTGACGGTAAGAAGATCGCCATAACCGGCCCGGAGACCAACCGCAGTTGTGGTCGTGTTCCAGCCCGTCGCGGTTGCATCGTTTGGAGCGGAAAGCGTCACGAGGTCAAGGTCGGTTATCGAGTTCGCCACTACCCGGTTCCGGATCATCGAAAGGGCGTTGGCAGGGGGAGAGTTCGCAATTCCCGTGCTTACCGTTCCAATCACAGCACCCGCCCATGACTTGATCCCCGTATCCCCATCTGCAATCAGGAGGAGATTATTGAACACGAGAAACGAAGGCGGATAGTCGCCGGTCAGAAGGTTTGTCCCGATCTCAGTCCATGAAGTTCCAAGCGGATCCGCATTCAGGATATAGTATAGTTTCGCACCAGCCGCACAGACATGGTAGGCTTCGGTTGCCGTGACCTCATAATAGAAGCCGATTGTGGCAGGCGAGGGAAGCGCCGAAGCGGTCACGCAGTCAGTCCCCGGCCTTGCCATCAATTTATCAGTGGCGGCGGCATAGATGAAGTTTTTCGCCCGTACCAGTTCGTTGTCGGCGATGTTCCCGGCAGAGGTCGAGTAATTCAGGCCACCACTCAACACAAGGCTGAGCTGTTGGACGTTTGCGTGCTTTGAAGATTTCTTCGCCATTACTTGCCACCTGTGAAATACCGCATTGCAGCGTCAACACCCATATTCATTAAGCCGCCGCCCCATCGTGTAGGGCCAGCCAGTAAGGTTGTCGGGTCAAAAGTCGGCTCTTGTAAGGCTTCTGCGTTGGCCCTCTCTGGTGAGATTGCGGATGCCGCACCCATGAGGCCGAGGCCAGCACCTACGCTTTTCAGGATATTCGGGTCGGTTGGGTCGAATGTGCCACGGTTACGGACACTTTTGAATTGTGTAGTTGTCCCCGCATCGTCAGGCATAACCGCGTAAATGTCCGAGAAATGGGAACCGTCCCGCACATCTTTGATAATAACCCCGTCCCATCCAGTATCGTTGCGGTAGTTATCCATCACTGCGGAATCCACAAGGTCTTTGGGTCGTTTTCCTTTCAGGTCATCAGCCGTAAACACCTTCGGGTTTTCCATCTTTAGGTATCCCGCCTTGACCTGTCCATCAGCATAAAAGTTTGCGTTGTCTTTCGAGGAGGTGAACCAAAACTCACTTTGTGGTCGATTCATTGTTGACGAAGGGGCCGAAACATCAAATTCATTAAATTTGCGCCCTCCGTGAAAAACGCGCAAGGGTTCGCCCTTTGCATCCTTCACGACGCTCTTACCGAACCACTTCGCAAAGTTAGGATTCCCCATCATTCCCATTACGGCAACCACCCTCCCCCGTCAACAATTTGGGGCGCGTTTGAAGAGTATGCGGATATGATTTGGCTCTCCATATCCTGAAGCAATGCCTGGTCGAAAGAGGCTTCCATTTCATCGATGTTTTTCGCGCGAAGGCCGACATACTCCATAATGATGTCGTCAATACGTCCACTCCACGGGGTGCTTGTCGCCACCGTGTAGGCAGCCGGGTCAATCGTTGGGTAGTACCAGAGTGTCAAAGCAACCACGGCCCCCGGTGTCCCGTTGAAGTAAATAAGAGAGTTCGCCTGATCCAGAAGGCAGTTAGCAAGGGCCGTGGCGGAATAGATCGTCTCCCATTCCTTTTCCGTTTTCTTGGGGATCTCCTTGTGGGTGTCGTCCCGATAGAGCCCGTGCCAAACGTCGAAGGTCGCCGGCAGAGAAACGTAGTCCAGCGTTGCCGAGGTATTGATCGCGCCTTTCGACTTGGCAAACTGAATGCCGTTCCTCTGGACAATCCGATTCGC
>JAZDOF010000328.1:0-3865 GCA_043799015.1 Pseudomonadota bacterium
GAGGCGATAAGAAAGGATGCTCCGGTGTACATCGAGGGCATCGGCAGCGTCGCAGCGCTCAACAGCGTCGAAATCAGGTCCCGGGTGACGGGGGAACTGATCAAGCGCCATTTCAAGGAAGGGGACCGGGTGACGCAGGGACAAAGCCTTTTCACCATAGATCCGGCCCCGTTCGAGGCCAAGGTGAAGGAGGTACAGGCACGGCTCCGCCAGGCTCGTGTTCAATATGAACAAGCGCATAAGGAGTTCGAGCGCTTCAAAGGCCTCCACTCCGGCAAGGCCATCAGTCAGGAGCAGTTCGAGATCAGGGAAGTGGAAATGTACTCGAAGATGCATCAGACTGAACTTTGCGAGGCCGAACTCGAGACTGCGCGTCTTAACCTCAATTATTGTTTCATCAAATCACCGCTGGATGGGACCTCGGGCGAGGTTTTCGTCGATGAGCACAATATTATTAATGAAAACAAGGACCGCCTTGTAACCATAAGACAAGTACAACCCATCAAGGTCAAGTTCTCCGTTCCGGGAAAATATCTGGACCAGATACGTGCCAACCATGCAAAGGCCCCGCTGGGAGTGCAAGCCCACATTGCGGGGTGGGACAAACCCGAAGAGGGGACCCTTTCCCTCATCGACAACGCTATCAACATCAAGACCGGCATGATCGGACTGGAAAGCGTGTTTCCCAACGCGCACCTGAACCTTTGGCCGGGTCAGTTTGCCCGGGTCCGCCTCAAGGTGAGCGTTACCGAGGCTGCGATCCACGTTCCGGCGCGTGCCGTTATGGACGGACCCGAAGGCAGGTACGCGTGGGTTGTCGGTGCGGAGCGCACCGTGGCTATGCGTCCTGTTAAGACTGATGGCGGTTCTTCTGAGATGCTGGTTGTTTCGGAGGGGCTAAACGCCGGGGAAACTGTCGTTACCGACGGACAACTCATGTTGCGTCCCGGCGCGAAAATAGTAACCAAGGCCGAGCTGATGCGGATGATGGGCGGTCCTCCGGCCCCGGCCGGGCAACCCGGCGGCGCAGGGAAGGGTAAGGAGGGCGGTCGGCCATGAACCTTACGGAGCTGTTCATACGGCGGCCGGTTATGACCCTCACCATAATGGCCGCGATGGTGTTCTTCGGGGTGTTGGGATACGTTCATCTACCCGTTGCAGCGCTGCCGCAAGTGGATTTCCCCACTATATCCGTGACCGCGGACCTGCCGGGGGCCAATCCCGACACCATGGCCTCCAGTGTGGCCACTCCGCTGGAAAAGCAGTTCTCCACCATCCAAGGGCTCAGGAGCCTCAACTCAACGAGCAGCCAGGGCCATTCCACCATAAACCTTCAATTTGATCTTTCACGCAATATAGACGCGGCAGCGATGGATGTCCAATCGGCCATCACCCGTGCCGGCGGACTGCTACCGCCCAACATGCCCAATCCGCCGACCTTTCAGAAAGTGAATCCGGCCGAGCGGCCCATATATTACATGGTGATGAATTCCGACGCGGTGCCTCTCTACAAGGTCGATGAATACGCCGAAAGTATAGTTTCCAACACTCTTTCGACAGTGCCGGGGGTAGCGCAGGTCCTTAATTACAGCCGGCAGAAGTTCACCGTTCGCGTTCATCTTAATCCCGACCTCATGGCGTCCAGACAGATATCCTTCAATGAAGTAAAGAACGCGATCACGTCCCAAAACGTAAATCTTCCCCTCGGCACATTGAACGGCAAGCACGGGACCCGGACGCTCAAGGCCTCGGGACAGCTCATGGAGGCCAAAGAGTACGACCCGATCATCGTCTCCTATGTTGAAGGCCAACCGGTGAGGCTCGGCGACATTGCACGCGTTGAGAACAGCGTCTATGCCGACAAGGTGAGCTGTTACTATAAGGGGAAACGATGCGTGGCCCTTGCCGTACAGCGTCAACCGGGCTCCAATACGATAGAAATCGTCGACAACATCGAGAAGCTGTTGCCTGGAATAAGGGCCGCCCTTCCGCCCACGGTCAATCTGGAAATCGTCTACGACATGTCCGAATCCATACGGGCATCGGTCGATGACGTGAAGATGACCCTCGTCTTAGCGGTGATTCTCGTCATCATCGTGGTCTTCATTTTCCTCAGAAACGTGGCCGCGACCTTCATCGCAAGCATGGCCATCCCATTGTCCATCGTGTTCACCTTTGCGGTCATGCAAATGTTTGGTTTTTCGTTGGACAACCTATCCTTGATGGCCCTTGTGCTGTCCGTGGGGTTCGTCGTCGACGACGCTATCGTTGTGCTGGAAAACGTGGTCAGACACCTTGAGATGGGCAAGAAGCCTTTTCAGGCCGCGATAGACGGTGCGAGACAAATAGTGTTCACGGTAATATCCATGACTTCCAGCCTGGCCGTGGTGTTCCTTCCCATCATGTTCATGTCGGGGGTGTACGGTCGGGTGTTGAACGAATTCGCGGTCACCATAGTCGTCGCGATCGTCATATCCGGTGTCGTCGCACTTATGGCAAGCCCCATGCTTAGCAGCCGTTTGCTGCGTCCCGCGACCAGACTGGCCGAGAAGGATGCCATCTTCAGCCCCATGAAGAGGTTCTATTCTCGCACGTTAGGCTTTGCCCTGCGCCATAGGTTGACCACACTGGCGTTTTCATTCCTTCTCTTCGCCGGGAGCCTTTATCTCTTCGTAACCATGCCCAAGGGCTTCGTGCCTCCCATGGACATGAATTACCTGATCGGGTTCTGCGTGAGCGGGCAGGGGATCTCTCCCGAGGCCATGGAACGCAACCTCCGGGAGCTGGAGCCCAGGGTACATGCAAACAAGAACGTCCGGTCCGTCCTCAACATTTCCGGCTACCCCCTCAGAAACCAGGGCTTCACCATCGCATTCCTGCACGATCGTCCGCCAAGGCCGGAAACCGCGGCCAAGGTCATGGCCGACCTTACACCTATCGTGAATTCCATACCGGGCATGCTGGTGTTTTACTCCGTTCCGCCCTTGATCGAGCTTAGGACCGAAATGGCGGCCAACCCGTATCTTTTGATTTTACAATCCACGGACACGCGGCCGCTCTTTCAAAACGCCCAAAAGCTGAACTACGCCATGTTCCGGCTTCCCCAGATCGGCAAGGTGAACTCCAATCTCTACGTTGAGAACCCGGAGACCTTTATCCGCATCAATCGGGACAAGGCGAGCACGGTGGGGATAACCGCGAACGACGTGGAACAGGCCGCGTTATCGGCGTACGCGGATTATGAAATCTCGAATATATATGCCACGACCGACACCTACAAAGTAATCCTGGAGGTGGACAAGAACTTCCGAACCGCGCCGGAGCAACTATCGGCCGTTTACCTGAAGAACCATACAGGTGAAATGGTAAGGCTGGACGTTGCCTCGGATATAGTCCCGGCCGTGGGGCCCCTAACCGTAAACCATTACGGTCAGTTGCCTTCCGTCACCATTTCCTTCGACACCGCAGCGGGTCACGCCATAGGGGACGCGACGGAGGCCCTGAAAGACCTTGCCAAGAAGATGCTGCCCGGCTCGGTTTCCTTCAAGTTCGGCGGGACGGCCGAGGCTTTCGAAGAATCCATGCGAAGCCTTACCATCTTGTTCATCGTGGCCATCATCGTAATTTACATGATTCTCGCGTGCCTGTACGAAAGCTTCTGGCACCCGCTCACCATTATTGCGGGCCTGCCTTCGGCCGCGTTCGGCGGCTTGTTCACTCTGTGGGCGTTCGACATGCAGCTCGATCTCTATGGCTTCGTCGGTTTGTTCATGCTGATCGGCATCGTGAAGAAAAACGCCATCATGGTCGTGGATTTCGCGGTGGAATCGGAACGTGAAGGCAAATCTCCGATACATGCGGCGAT
>JAZDOF010000369.1:0-3057 GCA_043799015.1 Pseudomonadota bacterium
ACGACCTCAACGTCTACTGCGGAAAAGGGCCGGCGCCCCACGACTGGATAAAGCGCGCGGCTCAACTGCAAGTCCTACCGGGGGATTTCTACGGGACGGGCCGTTTGCCCCCCAACAACGCAGGCGTTACTGTGCTCCATCACCAGTGGGAGGTCGATGATGCTGTTTGACCCGGAGGGTCTTAAGAACAAGATGCAATGGCTTGACAAAACCTTGCACCGTCCTGAACTGTTGCACAGAGTCATCGGCCGGTATTTGCCGGTTGGTTTCACTATCTCGCATATTCCGCGAATAATGGAGCCGGGCGGCGGTTCTACCCTCTATCGCATCGAAAGCCTACAAGGGCGGTTCCTGCTGAAAGTCAAGCACATGTCCGTATGGGTGGAAAGCCGCCTAGAGTCGGAGCCGTCATTCACTCGCCGGTCGTCACTTCAAAATGAGTTCGAGATGCTTCAAAGCGTTCCTACTCCTTGGGTGCCGAAGGTGCTTTTTTTCGAGGAAGAAGAATCCTTTCACTTCCTCGCAGTTGAATGGTTGGATAACCTTGAATCGGCACTGGAGCGTCTGACCGCGCTAGATCTGGTGAAGTCCTGGGACCAACTGTTGACGGCAGCCCGGTACCTGTACGAAAACGGCCTCGTTCACACGGATTTTCATGAGCACAACATTTGCTTTAGGGGCGATCAGGTCGTACTTGTGGATTTTGAGGAAGCCCGGCGCCTACGCCAACAGGTTCCTTTTGAAGAATCACTCGATTTCTGCGGCGTAAACCGGTACGGCAGCACCGGTAGATTTCCAGGGGAAGAATATACGCCGCTCGGTTACACATGCCTAAAGCGGCTGCGACGGGTGTTCGTAAAACTCGTCCTCAAGAAACTCGATCAGGCCCTTGCTGGGGCTCATTTTGACCAACGATGCCCATTCAACCAAGATCCCTTCCAGCAGCCCGACGACCGGGTTTACCAGCCTTTGAGTTCACTCGGTATCCTGTCCAGAGGGCACCGCTCAACGTACGACCCACGAATGGCCGTGTTCTCGTATCTCCTCTATCGGTTGGGGCGGCGGATGGGGGAGGTGCGGCATCTGGACATCGGCAGCAACATCGGGGCATTTTGCATTCGTGCCGCCTCGTACCCGTTCGTGAGTAGGTCAAGAGGTGTTGAGGCGTGGCAAGTTTACACGGATCTGTCCGCTGTTCTCGCTTTCGTCGCGTATGCGGAGAAAGTGGAGTTCTTCAACGCAGTATGCGGGGATCAAAGCCTCCTGGACCTTGCAGGAGACGCCAACTTTGTCACCATGTTTTCGGTCTATCATCATATCGTGAAACGTGATGAATTGTTGAACGACCTGCGGTCCATGGGATCTCCGGCTCTCCTGGGTGAGTTCGCCACGGAAGACAGATACTATAACGAACGAGGAACATTACTACGCGAGCTGCAGTACATTCGGGACCGGGCAGGGTATGCACACATGACCCAGATCGGTATATCGCCGGACTACCGGCGCCCGATGTATTTCTTTTCACCGTACCCCCTTAGCCCAATTGACCGCACGCTGGCCGCCGTGCTCGCACGGAAAGTAGGAAGCGCGATAGAGGGTCTTCGATACTTAAATAGTCGTTTGCTCCTTTGGCGTCGCTCGGGTGCCGGCTACCGTAGGTTCTCGCACTTTGCGGCTCTGGATCGTTGAACCATATGGCTGCCCTATCGAACATAACTGTACGGCAAAAGCCGGAGGAAGTATTCGTAAGCCGGCTGGGAAGAGGAGGCCCACCCAAATGAAAAGCCAAGGCACCTGTCATTCCGTCACTATGGACAGGCGAACCTTCCTCGGGCGGTCCATGGCACTGACGGCGTCGTTAAGCGGCGGCCTTATGGCTTTCCATTCGTGCAACGCCGGCTCAGCGGCCGCAGATGCTACCGCAATGTCTTCATCACATCAGGAGCCGTCGCCCATTGCTGAGGTCGTTCGCGATGAAAAACGTCCCTATGCGGCGGTAATCGGTGCAGGAGTATCCGGCCTGGCGGCTGCGCGAGATCTGGCGCTGAAAGGGTGGCGTGTGGATGTCCTTGAGAAAGACCCGAACATTGGCGGGTACTGTTCCACATTGAACATCGACGGTTTCACGTTTGATCTGGGCCCGCATGTCTTCCCTCGGATAATTAGAAAGCTGGTGGAGTTCAAACCGGGGGACCTCCTCGCTGCCGGCTTTTCCGAGTCGTTTCTTATGGGAGGAAAACTTTTGAACTTCCCCCTTGATCTCATCTCACCGGCATACCTCGGGGACATGCTTTACACTCTTGCCCAAAATACGATTGATCCTAGCCGCTTCGCGACCACCGATATTGAGCGGTTCGCTGCGGTATGCTACGGCCATCGCGCCGCCTCCGAGATATTCAAGCCCCTCATCGAAAAGTGGTGCAGCTCACCTCTCGCTCTCCTGGACCACCGCTACATCGCATCGCGCATGCACAGCAAACTCGCGGTCGGGGCGGTCTGGACCCGTCTGAACAAAATCTTGGATGCTTCCGTCAATTCACTTACGGGGTCTAGTGGCGGGTCTCGTGGAAACACGATTACGGCCGGCGACGGCTTTCCCAACTCCCCTGGATATTCAGGTGCGATGGGTGCCAGGATCATCCCCGATCGCCTCGTTACGGCCAAAACCCTCGTCCGTGTGTACACGGATACACCCGTACAACGTATCGGTGTTGAGAAAGGCCGAATTAGCTCCATAACGGCAGGCAATCAGGAATTGAAACCTGACTTTGTCATCAGCACCATTCCTCTGAACCGACTAGGCGCCATGACTGACGGTGCTCCACAACTTGAACCTCTCATGAAGCTGGACTACATCAATGTGGTGTTCATATTCGTCAGGATAAGGCGCCCAGGACTGCTTAAGACGGAATGGTCCTGGATTCCTGAACCAAATTTACCTTTCTACCGGATGTCGGAGATGAGTATTTTTTCCAAGGCACACGCCCCTGAAAACTCCACGGGGATGTGCCTGGAAGCTTCGGTGAAACCACTGGACAAGAAATGGAATGCTCCCCA
>JAZDOF010000411.1:0-10802 GCA_043799015.1 Pseudomonadota bacterium
TAGTTCGCCGTGGGTTAAGACCCAATGTTGTTAAGCCAACGCTTTTCGCGGCTACCGCCGTAGTTACCCCGTTTCTCGTGTTCGTAACGCGATATTCCCGCCGAAAAGCGCTAGGACTCCATCGGCGAAAGGCACCGGCACTCCTGTTGTTCGGTTTGGAACTGCTCCCTAGGCAATCGTACGAAAAACGTCGTACCGTTGTTTGACGCGGCGTCGACCTCAATATGGCCTCCATGCCGTCGTATAATGGTGTAGGTTACCGACAAGCCCAAACCGATCCCTTCGGCAGCGGACCGCACGGAAAAAAAAGGGTCGAAGATGTGGGAAAGGTGTTCTTCCAATATACCGGTCCCAGTGTCCGCTACCGTCACTATTGACTCGCCCTCGGTCGCACTCACCGTCACGGTAAGGGTGCCTCCTCGGGGCATGGCCCCAAACGCGTTCGAAAAGAGGTTCAGGAAGGCGCGACGCAGGAGTTCCGGTTCTCCCGGAATCGCCAATTGGTTACACTCCGTCTCGAAACGTAGTTCCACGTTCTTACCCGCCGCGGTCCTTCGGAAAGAGCCCAACGCCTCGGTTAGGATGTCGATCAGATCAACCGAGTGGCGGTCCCATTGTTTTAACGGCCTCGCGAATATCAGCAGGTTCTCGATTATGTTCGACACCCTGTTCATACCGGTGACGATCTTCTCGGCACAATCCTTGCGGATGTCGCGTGAGAGACCGTTGTTCATCAGGAGTTGAGCGGCAGAAGAGCTTATGGCCAAAGGATTCCTTATCTCGTGGGCGACTCGGCCGGCCATTCGGCCCAACGCCTCCATGCGCTCGGCCAGCTCCCGCACCGTTCGCATGCGCTCCTCTTCCGTCACGTCACGGATTATCCCATGGTACCCCATAATGCTTCCATCGGGTCCTTTGAGGACATTTGCCGATATTTTGCACCTTGTGAGCGAGTTGTCTTTCTTTTTCACTTGAACTTCAAAATCGGTTACCCCGTCGTCACCTTCCGCGCGTTCCCGAAAAAGGTCCCTCAAGGCCGGGTCGGCATATAGCGGCAGTACGCTTGACCCTACTATTTCGTCTCGCTCGTATCCGAAGAGTTCCAGAAAAGCATCGTTGGCATCGATCAGCATGCCGTCGCGGCTCGTAACAAAGCCGGCCATTCGGGACGACTCGAACAAATATCTATACTTCCTTTCGCTTTCTATGAGCTCCCGTTGAAGCTGCCGGCGCTTCGAAATCTCGCTCTGGAGATTCTTTATCGCCTGTTCCAGCGCGGTTCGCTGAATCCGTTCGTTCTCGTACAGCTCCGCTATGCTCTTGGCATACTTCAATAGTTGCGTCTTGGACAGCTCACGTTTGCCTATTTCGTTCTCTTCCGTCACGTCATCACCTGCGTAAGCACGATCACCCCAGGACCTCGTCGATCTTCCGGAGAAGTTCCACCGGACTGAACGGCTTATTGAAGAAGAAGTCCACTCCGGCCTCCTCGGCCTCGGCATGAAACCCGTCACAGGTGCTCCCGGTTAGTACCATGACTTTGCAGCCGGAGCTTCGGGGCTCGATTTTCAATCTCCGCGCGGCTTCGATGCCGTTGATCGGTCCCGGCATGAGCACGTCAAGAATTACAAGATCGGGCTTTTCGGTTCGAGCGGCTTCCAGAGCCTCCTCGCCCGTTGAGGCCTTAAGTACGATGAAGCGCCCCCCCGATAGGGTGGCTTCCAAGAGCTCCACAACATCAGGCTCATCGTCAACCACAAGTATTCTCTTCATGTAGCCTCCTCGCCTCGCGCAAACGGCCCTGCCGTTTCAACGGCGCTTGTGTCCGTTATTCAGGGCCGATCCCGAATACCCCACAGAATACGTGCAATCAACGTGCCTGGAAAGAATTATTCCCCTTCACGGGAAAACCTTCGACACGAAAAGAATTGGTGCCCCCAAAGCAGCAAGTTCCGCTCGGCCGCGGTTGTGGAGATGTTTGGTTCAGGGTCTGGTTGGAGGGACGAGGACATGGGCGAAGAAAGGGCACGATTACGCCAAAGCGACATGAGGACATCCGTGGTAAATCCCATGCATGGGTTTGAGAAAAGGGCGACCGCCGGTCGTCCCTACATGACTTGTCGTAGGGCACCATCTGTAACCTTTATGATGAGACGGTTCGATTTCACCGGGTTTTCTTATCAACACCATTGGGTTCTATCCCGGGGCGAAGCTTGGCGAGGCTACCGCCCCGCAGCCGGAGCCGTCTGGTATTTTCATGCTTATTCACTCTTTCAGAATGAGGCACGGAACTTGCTAACTCTCAGTAACCGTTCACCGAGCCCGCTCTCCGCCTCAGCCCCAACCTCCCCTCCAAGTCTGGAGAGGAGGCTCCGGCGTCCCCCTTCCCCCTACTTGGGGAAGGAGACGGGGGGGTGGGGAGGGTCGGACTTGAAGCTTGGCCTCTCCTTCAACGCGGGATCGTGGTGAAAGCGTACGCCTCCTAATCCATACGGGCTATTACTCCGGACGTCGTAGGAAAGACTTTCATGACGTCCCAAGAGCCGTTGCGCGCCCGCCCATGACCGGCACGTTGAGAAGACTTCGCTTTTCACCCACGTATAGCAGGTGACAAGAATTGGTTCCGCTATTCCCTCTCCAAACTTGGAGAGGGACAAAGGGTGAGGACACATGAAAAGGACAAGAATTCCGTCACTTGCTACATGGGATGTTCGTGGCCGACTCAGGGGGCTTTGAATGCGATGCACGAAGCGGTTGACGGTTCGGGGGAAGGGCGTATATTGTTAGCATGTTACCGGCTCGCTCATCTTCGGTTCATGTTTTTTTGTGACGATACGCGGTTCGGCCGCGGCATCTCATAACGGCTCATCGTATAGTATTGAAGTGGATAGGGCAACAATGGATACGCGTTGTGCATATCGTTGCCGCGTCTGGGGTTGTGTGCCGACGCGAACGTGCCGGCTTCAGCTCCTAGTGTGCCTTTTCTCATCCAACCATGCATGGGGGATTATCGGCAATCATCGCTCTTGGAGTCTTTTTTTTCTACGGGAGGATAGTCGATCTACGAGGCATAGGGAAACGCAACCATACTCTATGGTTTCCACTCCATACAAATCGTTCCTTATTGGCGTAGCTCACAACGATGTCGCCGAGAGGAAGTCTCGCGTCGGCGGCCTGTCCGGCATGAACCCAAGGCGATGCGCCGTGGGCGTGACCTCGTAGTGGTAATAGATTGAAATCAGACGGATAAAGGTGTCGTGAATTCCTCGCGATATCAACCTGCTTCGTCCCGGTAAATTTTTCTTGGAGTCACGATGAGACCGAACAGACGTACGGGTGCCGAATCGCCACATGAATCCAATCGACGAACCCTCGTATATTATCCCATAATTCACGACCAAGTGGACTTAGGGGCCCTCGGCGCATCCGTAAAGAAGGCTGCGCTGAAGAAAACGGGGTTGGGTGCCTGGAAGCGAAAACTTCAGATAATTGACCGATTATGGACGGATATTTCCAAATCCATAGACCTTTTGTCCTTGTCCTACGACCGGGTTCGGATATACCAGGACGGCCTCCCGGTATGCGGCAAAGAGATCGACATAGTGAAGGACTTGGCCGGGGCGGGAAGCAGAAATCACGTTTTATTGCTGCGCATGATCGATAGAGGCGCCCGACTGATGGGAACGGAATCGCTTGAGATGCTTGTGGAAGAATGCGAAAGGGCTGAAAGCGGTTTGGAGGAGCGAGCTTCTTCGTCGCAGAAGACGGAGCATTTGGCGGGCCCGTCCTTGCTGGACAGACGCGACGCGTTCATAGCCCGGAGGATCAATGAGACCCTTCTCGGTGGAGAAGTAGGGATGCTTTTCTTGGGAATGCTGCACAACTTGGCGCCATGGCTTGATGGGGACATAGAAGTAATCTATCCGATTCAGCGACCTTTGGAACGTTAAGATATCCTTGGCGATCGTACCGGCTTATGTCGGGATGGGGCACCGGATTCAATTAAGTCCGATGGTAAGGGTCGCACATGCATGGGACGGAAGAGAAGTGGTTTCGCCTACCCGTTTCGGAGCCTACATATGAGGTCAAGTATGGAGAGGGTGCTGGTAGTGGACGACGAGAAGGATTTCTGTGAAATCCTTTTCGTTCTTCTAAAGAGCGAAGGCTTCGAACCGATGGTCGCGTACGACGGGGAAACCGCCATCGAGATGATCAGCCGAGGCATACCCGATGCCGTGCTCCTGGACGTTAGAATGCCCGGAATCGACGGTATGCAGGTACTTAGGAGGTCGAACGACCTTCACCCCAAGATCCCCGTATTGCTGATGACGGCGTACGGCGGCATTGACAATGCCGTTGCCGCGGTCAAAGCCGGAGCTTGGGATTATCTGTCCAAACCGTTCGACAACGGGCTTCTGATCGAAAAGCTGAAACGCGCCATTTCACGTACAGGCAGTAGGGAACGAGCAAGGTGCCTTCCGGAGGGCCGATCCGGGTCGCCGGCCTTGGACCTTTACGGCATCATCAGCAGCAGCGAGGTCATGGCCAAGGTAAAGACCGACATAGCAATGGTGGCCCCATCGAACTTCACCGTCATCATCCAAGGAGAGAGCGGCACGGGTAAGGAACTGGCCGCGCGGGCAATCCACAAAGAGAGTACCAGGGCTGGAAACCGCTTGGTGTCCGTGGATTGCGGAGCCATCCCCGAAGGACTTTTTGAGAGCGAGTTGTTCGGGTACGAAAAGGGCGCATTTACCGGGGCATATACCCATAAGGCAGGCAAATTCCAGTTGGCCCAAGGCGGCACCCTTTTTCTCGATGAAATCGGCAACATGCCGATAGGTTCCCAAGTCAAGCTCTTAAGAGCCATCCAGGAACGGGCGTTCTTCAGCGTCGGGGGCAAGGAACCCATAAGCGTGGATGTGAGATTGGTGGTCGCCACCAACCAAAACCTCGTCTCGGCCATCGGCAGTGGTTCATTCAACAGGGACCTTTTCTATCGTCTCAGCGAATTCACAATAAGGATGCCCCCTCTACGTGAACGCGAAGGAGACATCCTTCATTTGGCCAATCGGTTCCTTGAGGCCACCAACGTTGAGTTGAACAAGGCGGTGAGAGGGTTTTCCGAGGCTTCGGCGGAACTGCTGCTTACCAATAGCTGGCCCGGAAATGTTCGCCAATTGAGGGCCACGGTCCGGAGGGCGGTCCTCCAAGCGGACGACATGATTCTACCTGAACACCTATCGGTCGAGGGATCGTCTTGGAAGGTTGAAACCGGGACATTCCCGGTCCAGGAAGAACCCTCATGGGACGGACTCCCTCTCAAAGAAATCGTCCGTCGCAGCACGGCGGCCCTGGAAAGGCGCGTGATCGGCAGGACTCTGAGAAAGACGGGGGGAAACAAGGCTGAAGCGGCCCGTTTGTTGCAAGTGGATTACAAGACGATCCATTCAAAGATTAAGCAGTATGGGATCAGCATCTTCCGGGAGGGCGACGATGGCAAAGAAGAATAGAGGTAAATCCCTGGATGACGGCCCTGTAAGCGGTGTAAGCGGGTTCCTCGGGGGCCTGACGGATTTGATCGAAAAATTGGGGGACTTGGCCGATAAAGGCAAGGAACTGTCAGGGCAAGGGGACATCTCGGACCTTAACCTGGGCAAACAGCTCAAGGGAGTGTACGGGTTCAACGTTAAGGTAGGCATGGGACAGGAAAGGGACCGAATTAAGGTCGAACCCTTCGGAAACATCAAACGCGACACGTACACGGGAGAGGCTGTGGTCCAGGAAGTTCGGGAACCGATGGTCGACCTGTTCGACGAAGATGATCACATCCTCGTGGTTGCCGAGATGGCGGGGATAGGGACGGACGATGTCGGATTGGACGTGAAGGACGATGTCCTCACCATCACGGCCGAACGAGGCGACAAGAAATACCGCAAAGAGGTCTTGTTGCCCACCGCGTTTCCTATAGAAAAAATCAAGTTTTCCTGCAACAACGGAATGCTCGAAATTAGGTGCCTGAAGTAGGCGGGAGACGGGAAATGGTCGCGGAGAATGGTCCCATGATAAGGCTGAAGGTGACCGAGGCGCTCGGAAAAGACGTGGGAAGAGCGTACGCTCGAATGGATCCCGGCGACTTGGAAAAACTAGGCGCAGCCATAGGAGACATCGTGGAGGTTCTCGGCAAGAGAGCCACCGTATGCAAGGCCATGCCGGCTTACAAGGAGATGCGGGGTCAGTCGAAGATTCAACTGGATGGTATCGCCCGGCAGAACGCCAAGTCCGGCCTGGACGAGACCGTCTCCGTGAGAAGGGTGGTCTGCCGGCCTGCTGAAAGGGTGGTTCTTGCTCCGAGCAATGTTGTGCCCTCGGATAGGGACATCGATTACATAGGAAGCCTTCTGGACGGCATTCCCGTGATGGAAGGCGATGCGGTAAGGGCTACCTTGTTCGGAAGCCGGTGTGCCGACTTCCGAGTAGTGGGAGTAACACCCAAATACGCCGTAATCATAAACCCAACAACCCAACTGGTCATCGGTAAGTCCGATGTTGCGCAGAAAAGCAATACCCTTTCATATGAAGACGTCGGCGGACTCAGGCCGCAAGTGAACCGAATACGCGAGATGATCGAGCTGCCGCTCCGCTACCCGGAAGTGTTCGAGCGGCTCGGCATCGGAGCGCCTAAGGGGGTCCTTCTTTACGGACCTCCGGGATGCGGCAAAACCCTTATTGCAAGGGCGATCGCCCATGAAACCGAGGCGAATTTCTTTTCGGTGAGCGGCCCCGAGGTGATTCACAAGTTCTACGGCGAAAGTGAGGCTCACTTACGACAACTATTCGCGGAGGCGGCCAAGAAAGGTCCGAGCATCATCTTCCTCGATGAAATAGACGCCATCGCCCCCAAGCGGGAAAAGGTCGTGGGCGATGTGGAAAAGAGGGTTGTCGCACAGTTGTTGGCGCTGATGGACGGACTGGGTAGACACCAAAACCTTATGGTAATAGCCGCGACAAACATCCCGAATGCCCTCGATCCGGCTCTCCGCCGACCGGGTCGATTCGACCGGGAAATTGCCATACCGATCCCGGACAAGAACGGTCGGCTGGAAATTCTCGAAATCCACAGCCGCGGCATGCCCCTGTCCCACGACGTGGACATGACTCACCTTGCCGAAATTACCCACGGTTTCGTCGGAGCGGACCTTGAAGCGCTGTGTCGTGAAGCCGCAATGATTTGCCTGCGCAGGATCATGCCCGATATAGACTTCGGTATGTCGGGTATTCCCTATGAGCAGTTGGGTAGACTGGAAGTCCACATGGATGACTTCCTATCCGCGCTCAAGGAAGTGGAGCCGTCGGCTATCCGAGAAGTATTTGTCGAGGTCCCCGACGTCCGATGGGAGGATGTCGGCGGGCACGAAGCCACCAAAGCCAGGCTTGTGGAGTGCGTTGAATGGCCTCTCAAGTACCCCCAATTGTTCGAGCAAGCCGGTACCAAGCCGCCGAAGGGTGTCCTGCTCTCAGGTCCGCCGGGCTGCGGTAAGACCCTTTTGGCAAAAGCGATCGCCACTGAAAGTAAGGTGAATTTCATTTCCGTCAAAGGCCCGGCCCTACTGTCCAAGTATGTTGGAGAGTCCGAACAAGGCGTGCGGGAAGTGTTTCACAAGGCTAGGCAGGCGGCCCCTTGCATCATTTTCTTTGACGAGATCGACGCCCTTGTGCCGTCACGAGGTGGAAGCACATCGGACGCACACGTCGCAGAGCGCGTGCTAAGTCAATTCCTGGCTGAATTCGACGGAATAGAGGAACTAAAGGGCGTCCTGATCCTCGGTGCCACCAACAGAGTGGACATGCTCGACCCCGCAGTGCTCAGACCCGGGAGGTTCGACGACCTGGTCGAGATCCCTCCCCCCGGCGAAAAGGATCGAGAGGCGATATTCCGCGTACATCTGAGGAATAAGCCTCTGGAAGAAGAAATGGATGTCCCGGACCTGGCAGCCCGGGCGGAAGGGTTCAGCGGCGCGGAAATAGCGTCCGTTTGTAATAGAGCGGCGTTGATGACCGTGAGGCGCGCCGTAGCGGCACTTAGGGAAAACCCGGACCAAGAGATAAAGATTCTCGTACGGCGTGCCGACATCGAGGCGGCTCTTAAAGAGGTCGCCGGAGACTGACGATGGACCATGCTCTTTATCTATTCTGCCTTACGCGAACCGGTCCGCCGACCGTTCTCGAGCCGGCGGGCACCGTTGGTGAAAGGGCCTTTGTTTTCAGTGTTTATTCCGACATATCGGCGGTTGTAAGCGAGGTGCCGTTGGCGGAATTTTCCGGTCCCTTAGCGGAAGAGAACTTGTGCAACCTGCAATGGGTGGGGCCGCGGGCCCTTTGCCACCAGGAGATTATCCTGTGCGCGATGAAGAGTTCTCCCGTACTGCCTGCGCGATTCGGCACGCTTTTTTCGTCTCGGGAGAGTCTTGCCGCATTGGTTGAGACCAACTTTGAGGAAATCAATGATTTCCTTGATTCCGTAACGGGCAAGGACGAATGGGCCGTAAAGGGCCTGCTGTCGAAAAGTCATGCCAAGAAGAAGCTCCTCGGGGAGCGAGGCGATTGTGCGTCGGAGGCCTTGTCGGAGTTGTCGCCCGGTCTGCGCTACTTCAAGGAAAAGCAGCTTCAGGCCGAAGTCGAAAAGGACTTGGTGCGTTGGCTCAAGGAAGCCATGAGCGCGGTTGCCGACGACCTTACCATTTGTTCGTCCGACCGTCGGAAGCGGAAAATAGTCTCGCTTTCCGCCGAAGACGGTGATCGGGCGACCGTCGTGAACTGGGCATTTCTTGTGGACCGAGGGTGTTTGGATGACTTCATGACACGCCTGGGCCGGGCCAACAACGACTACGCGGATTTCGGCCTGTCTATGGAGCTTTCCGGGCCGTGGCCGCCCTACAGTTTTGCCCCTGCACTGCATATGGAGAGCGAGAAATGAAGTGCCTGCTCTACTGTCTGTTTCAAAAGCCGAAATCCGGAACGGTCATCATGCCCCCATCCATACTCACGCAGTCCATCAACATAATTGAGATAGAAGGACTTTGTGCCGTATTCTCCGAAGTGTCCGATATCGAAGCGGCGTACGAGATGTCGGAAATCGTCAACTACCACAAGGTCATCGAATGGTTCTTCGGTCAGGCGGACGTTGTTCCCTTTCGTTTCGGTACGGTGCTGGAGGGTCTTTCCGATGTGGAACGCCTGTTACAGAAACGGGCCGTTCATTACAAGAGGATGCTTGAAGATTTGGAGGACTGTTGTGAGGTAGGAATTCGCGCAATAATAGACGAGGCCGACCTGCCCGCAGCCGGTTGTTGCGCGCCGGGTTTCTTCTCGCTGGAAGCGCCCAACCCCGGAAAACTGTATCTAACGAGTCGAAGATTTCACTATTTGAGTGAGACGTTGAGGAAGGAAGCGTGCGAAAGGGCCGTCGAGCCCTATCGAACGGCCCTTGATGGATTGTTCAAGAAATACAGAAGCGAGGTATCGGAGACCGTGGATTCTAAGGACGGGAGGAGGTTGCTGATGATTTCAACCTATTTCTTGGTCCCGCGCAAACTCCTGCCGGCTTTTCGCGAGAGATTTCCGGCCGCCGCCCGACACGGATCCCTCAAGGCCCTTCTTTCCGGCCCATGGCCGCCCTATAATTTCGTCCTGCCTGACGATTCCCGCGCCGAACCGCAAATATAGCAACAACGTGCCCAGGTCCCGCATCGGCTTGATCGTCGGTTTGGTCCAACCGTGACGTCGCCGACACCGCGGCGCTTATCGGCCGCGGTTAATGCTGTGTCGAACCTCAGGGTTCCTGTGCTCGCCGCGCCGGGCGCTGCTAAGTACTAAGTACCTTGGTTCGTAAACACGTTAACGCATTTCGAACGACCCTCGTAGCCCCTTCGGGGCTTCACGCGAAGAAACCGGCGAGACGCCGGCGCTACCATGGCGGGCTCCCTTTCCTATTGTGCCCTACGCCGACGGACGTGGGCGCCTCTTAAGTCACCGGCATTGGGGACAGGGTGGGGTCTCTTCGGGCTTTACCTGTTTGACGACACATTCGCATAAAGACGCCGGTAGCGCCGGCATCCTGCCGGTATGCTTTTCGGCGGCTTCATCCTTCGTTACGGCGGCTCCCGCCATGGATGTCGGTCTCAGTGCCTCCCCGGGATTTGCCCCACCGGACACGGGAACCCGTTCCATACTATATGGAGGCCTTTGTATGGTATGGGCGCCGAAACCGATTTCGCACCGTTGCCGTAAGGCGCGGGGCATCCTCTCCGGGATGGTTCCCCGATCAACCTCATCACTCCAATTTATTGTATTAATTAACCAAAACCGGATAATGCCAAAAGAGCACGAACGAACGTAGAGCGTCTTCCCTTAATAGAGGGCACGAATTTCAGCGCGCCGACGCGGTGCCGAAATACCTTGATGCCCGTCGGTGATGCGCAACATTATGCCTGCCGGCACGCCGAATTGGGGTAATGCCGCTGTTCCATGCCGGAATCTTCTTTTCCTGGCGACAGGCCCCCAAAGAACATTACGGATTTTCTTTGACGAGCCCCCATGGGTGAAGGGCCGTTGGGCTTCCTTATGGCACGAATATCGCATTACACATGGTCAGCCGGCTACACGGGGAATCCCGAACCAACAATCGCAGAATTTATCAAAGGGAGGAACTTACAATGGCAAAGATAGCGAAGTCGACGGACTCTTCGAGTCTGGCCGAGGTAGTGGACCGCATTTTGGACAAAGGTATCGTAATCGATGTG
>JAZDOF010000413.1:0-6316 GCA_043799015.1 Pseudomonadota bacterium
CCGACCGGTTGACCTTATGGATTACATCAAGATCATCGAGGACCTATTGGGGATTACGGCCGTCAAGGACTTCCTGCCCATGCAACAGGGAGACGTTGGCGCCACGTACGCGGATATCGAAAAAGCCAAGGCAAAACTGGGTTTCGAGCCCAAAACTCATCTTGAAGACGGCCTGAAAGCTTTCGTTACCTGGTACCTGGAACATCCGGACCTTACGCGGGACATAAGAGCGTTTAGGAAGAACGCCCTATGACCGGCATCGGGTTGAGACCACGGTTGCACCGGAGATGACGAATGATCCAAACTGAACAGATCGGCGAGGTGGCTAAGTTTCGACTCGCCAGGACCCTCCTCGGCAGAGGACGCTACTTTACCGCCGCGTACATGGTTGACGGCCTCATGCTGGATTCCGGCTGTGCTTGCACTGCCGGGGAATTGGCGGAGGCCTTGGCCGGCTCCAGAGTGCATACCGTCGTAAATACTCATAGTCACGAAGATCATTGGGCCGGTAATGCCGCCATACAATCACGGTTCGGCGCCAGGGCCTATGCACATCCTTTGGCGGTCCCTCGATTGAGCCGACCCGAAGCGATGCGTCTACGTCCTTATCAGATGGTCATGTGGGGACGTCCGGACCCTTCGACGGCATTCCCTCTCGGTGATCGTGTCGAGACCGACAATTACTGCTTCAGGGTAATACATACTCCCGGGCACAGCGATGATCACGTATGTTTCCATGAACCGAACAACGGATGGCTCTTCACGGGGGATGCGTACGTGGGCGGAAAAGACCGCGCATTGCGACGTTCGGCGAACATATGGGGGATAATAGATTCTCTTAAGAAACTTGCCGCACTCAAGCCGAGCATGTTGTTCACAGGCAGCGGAAATGTGCGTGATGATGCCGAGACTGAATTAGCGCTGAAAATCGAATACCTGGAAGAAATGGGCGCAAAGGCGCTTGCGTTGAGGGAAAAAGGCTTGAGCTACGGTAACATCAGGTCGCGGCTCTTTGGCCCGGAAATGCCCATCGCCTACATCACGTTGGGTGATTTCTGCGGAAGGAACCTTGTGAGGTCGTACGTGGAGGACCATGGTAAGGACTGATGGAATGATCCGTATAGCGGTTGCCGAGATTAATGTCCGTTTGAGGGCTCGGACATCGTCTTAGCTTCTGACGGTAAATCCCCCCTGCCCCCCTTTACAAAAGGGGGTTAATCATGCGTCCCCATGCGGCATTTTGGCCCCCCCCTTACCGGGCTCCCGGTAAAGGGGGGGTGGGGGGGATTTGGCTGTTTCGGACAAAACTTTTGGCAACCGGTCTAAATAGGTCGGTATTCCCTGAATCGTCGAACGGAACACAAGGGCTACCAAAGGAAGTCGTCGGAAAATATCACGTTATCAGGGCACGATAGACATGGCACGTTCGGATGTTCATCCCATTCACCGGTTTGAGCCTTGGCAGGTATGGCCCGGGTCCTACGACAATCCGTCTTCGGACGGAGAATATCCTCTGCCGGATATACCGCGCATCAAGATTACCCGGACGACGCCCATCACCTCGATGGGGTCTTGTTTCGCACGCGAAATCAAAGCCGTGCTTCTGCGTGAAGGCTATGATTACATAGTGGAGGAACCCCACCACCCCGCGACCAAACACGCGAGCGCCGCTTGGGAAAGGCTTTACAACACGTTTTCCATGCGTCAAATCTTTGAATACACGTTCCGTGACCGTCTACCGCTGCTCAGATGGTGGAAAGCGCCGAAATCCGGCGTAATCCAAGATCCTTACCGCAGAATAATCCTGTACGACGATATTGAACAAGCCGAGGCCGATTTTCTTAACCATCGGGAATGCTCCCGACGAGCATTGACCAAGGCGCGGGTGCTCATTATCACCTTGGGACTCACGGAGATATGGCAAGACGTCCATGACGGCTCCGTATTGTGTCTGCCCGCCGGTCCGTACGTGAACGAGGGGGGAGACATGAGCCGGTACCGATTTCGCGTCAGCCGGTACCAGGAAAACCTTGACAACCTTGAAGCCGTTCACGCCATCATGGCTGAACACAATCCGTCGTGTACCTTAATCGTTACCATTTCTCCGGTCCATCTGTGGGCCACGTTCCGCACGGATTCGGACGTCATAGGAGCGAGCTGCAATTCCAAAGCCACGTTGCGTGCGGCGGCCGACGAGTTCGCGTCACGACATGCAAATGTCACGTACTTTCCGGCATTTGAGATGGCCGGGATCTTCCGTCCCATGATGGGTCAATCCATCTTTGCCGAGGGAAGGGAGAATTTTCACGTCAACAGGGAAACCGTGGAATTCATAATGAATAATTTCTTTAAGTTTTTCAGCGATTAAGGGCGTTTACCGTATTCCACCGGTTCGATATATTAATCCTTATACTACGCCTCATTGACAACCGGCTATGAGAGTTGCTAAATTGAGGGGACAGGGAGGGATATCCTGAAAAAAGAGGATTATCCTTCAATATGTGCGTCCCCCGGATGTCCCCCGAAAAACTAAGCCGATTACATCTTAAAGGTGTTCCGTTCGACCGCTCGTGGGGAAATGCCGGGGTCGGGCGGGTTCAGCCGCTTTTTCCGGTAACTCGTAACGCGAGTCTCGCCATAATGGTCGTCTTCGCGGCCTGTATTTCCATGTGTTCCTGCACGCTGCTCGCCCAGTCCCCGTTGTTGATGAACCAGACCGACATGCCCATGCTGCCGGACGGTCAACCGCTGATTGCGTCGCCCGAGGGGAAAATACCGTACCAAACCTGGCGCATCCCCACATGGGGGGACGATCTTAAGCATATTTGGATAGTGGCGAGCCACGATCTGCGGCATTGCGACAACGTGGAGTTCATTCTTTACTTCCACGGAATGCATTCGAAGGATTACTACGACTGCTTTCGCACACCTTTAAAAGGACTTGCCAAATCACGACCGGACCGGCCGTTCGTTTTCATAGGGTTTGTCGATACGCCGTATGTCTCCCCAACCGCGAGGGGCAAGAACCGATGGACCCCTTTGGCTCCGCCTGACAGCGCCATTCCGGAGCGACTTTTCAAGACGGTCAATCATCTATTCAAGTCTTTTCGAGCGACTTTTCCACAGATCAAGAAAGACAAGACCAAGATCGTCCTGGCGGGATTTTCAGGGGGCGGAAGGGTGCTCGACTCGGTGGCTTCATGGCTGACACACACCCCTGAAGACGACGCGTTCGCGGGAGTGTTTAGGTCCAGGCTCAGCAAAATCGTCTACTTCGATTGCTGGTTCGACCCCGCGGTGATAGACACCGTTCCCGCGCTGCTGGCCAACAACCCGCAAATGAAGATCGTCGGCACGGTCCACATGGACAAACCGAAGAAGCACGCGGCCATGCTGGCGGACAAGCTTAGGTTGAGCATTGATAAGGATAAACACCAGCTCATCGGCATCGGCGGTCGACTGCGCATACTCCCCGGTAAATCACATTGGGAGGCCATGATCAATAAGCTGGCGCAGGCACTGGATACATGACGGCGAGAAATCTTCAACGAGGTGGATTACCGGGGGCCGCGTCCCGAAAGAAGGTTCTTCCCCCGGACCCCCAGAGTTAAAATGGTATAGTCCCGCTCCTTGAATTTTGCGGCAAAGCCGGCCCGGCGGAACCAAGGTAACGTAGGGGCGGGGTTTATCCCCGCCCCTACGTATGTATGTTTCGATTCACTCAACCGTTCAGGGTTCCCGCAATTCTCAACGCGTGACACTTTAAACGTTCACAGCGATCTTCTTCTGAAGGCCGACTCAAGCCTCCCGCGACAATCTCACCTCTATGAAATCGCTTGGGAATCAGACGGGCTGCTTCATGCTCAGAAATTTATCCAGCAGCTTCAGGAGGCCGTCCGTGTCGTCCACGTTCCTTATGCTGCCGAGAATGCCCAAGCCTTCAGTCATCTCGTGGACCTTCTCTTCGTCTTCATCCATGATGAGAACGGCCGCTGTGGTCCAGGAAATACCGACCAGTTGAGATAGGAAACGTCTCCCCGTCATGCTGTCCAGGCGGTCGAAGACGATCACCAGGTCGAGAGGGTCCGTCCTGGATGAACCGAGGACCGCTTGGGGGTCGTGTTCGACGGTCCAACGGAAACCCTTCCGGGAAAGGCCCTCTGCGATAGGTTCCACCCGGTCGCCCGTATTGACTATAATGGCGGCTTTCATTTCCAACACCATGATCTCCCCGTACGTTCAAGCCCACGTCGTTTCGATTGTAATCGTTTATCACGATGGGTGAAGGATGAACCACGAAGACACAAAGTCACAAAGAAATCAAAGGCTAATATTGTTTCAGGTTCTTCTTCGTGTCTTGGTGCCTTGTGGTTTGATTTTCCAGGCCCGACATGCCGTCACGGCAAACATTCACATCCGATTTCGGCCTTCGGCCATGTTCACGCGGACCCGCAACAACTCCCCGGTACGCACCCCTTGTTTGAGGGCGTGCCGCCGCAGCAGGTGGAACCGCTCGAGTGGCCGATTATCGAGTTGTAAGGCGAAACCGCGGGAGCGGACATGATCTTCTCCAGGCCGGTGCCGCCGCAGGAGGCGCACACCAACTCATCGGAATTTCTGCCTATTCCCACGAGCAGCTCGCTCTCTTGGCCGCAATTTGAGCACTTGTATTCATAAATGGGCATCAGTCTACCTTTCGTTGAATTGTCCCGACGGTTGATCGTAGCACACTTTCCAGGTGGGCCGCTTTATCAAAATTCTCTACCCTTATCGCGAGGGCCGCGGGTTCAATGACGGCTTCAACCTTTTTCTTGATCGCTCCCGCCAATGCATAGGCCATGGGACAGACGGGCGAGGAGGGCCGGAAGACCAGGCTGACGCCTCCATCCTCGGCAATTTGAATGTTGTGAATGAGATCCATGCGCATGATGCTCAAGCCGGTTTCCGGGTCGATCACTTCAGCAAGCGCATGCCTTACCCTTGATTCCACATTTTCCGCTTCCACCGTTTTTGCGCTCCGTTACATCAAATGGGGTTCCAGCTTCTTCCAGATATCCCTGACGGCCTCGCCGGCCGGAGAATCCCCGTCCTCCACCACGCAATGTTTCTGAACCATGGATCTAATGACTTGGGGATCGTAGGGGATCCTACCCAACACCTCGGCGCCGGCCTGAGCGCTGACTTCCTCAATTTTTTCGGCCGTTTCGGGGTTGATGTCATATTTGTTGACAACCACGGAGATGGGGATCCTAAACCCTTGGGCAAGCTTCACGGCACGCTCCATGTCATGCAGGCCCGATAGGGTCGGTTCAGTCACTATCAATACTCGGTCGGCTCCCGTGATCGAAGAAATCACCGGGCAACCGACACCGGGGGCCCCATCCACCAGTATGAACGGTACGCCGTTCTTCTTCGCCAAAACCTTGGCCTGGTTCCTTACAAGCGCTACCAGTTTCCCGGAATTTTCTTCTCCAGGGAGGAGGGCCGCGTGAACCATAGGTCCAAAGCGGGTTTCAGATATGAACCAATGCCCGTTAACGCCCTCCACCATCGACACGGCCTTTTCCGGACACACGTGATAACAAACCCCGCATCCCTCACAACCATACGGGTTTACGACCAAGTCGTCGGAAATTGCCCCGAAACGACATGACTCCCGGCAGATGCCGCACTGTGAACATTTGTCGGCATCAATAACCGCCTTGACTCCACCTCGGAACTCTTCTTCATGCACGCGCACCGGATGGGCCAAGATGTGCAGGTCGGCCGCGTCCACATCCGCGTCCGCCAACACTTTTTCTTTGGCAAGGAAAGCGAAACATGCGGTCAAGGAAGTCTTCCCGGTTCCGCCCTTACCGCTGATAACCACCAGTTCCTTCATGATACGGCTTCCTTGAGTCCCGACTTGGGTCTGCGGGACAATTCACCTACAGTGCCGAACAGTTCAAGAAATGTTTTAATGTAATGAGGTGCCGAGGCAACAAGCAACCGACCCTTTGAGTAGCCTTCCGCAATCCCGCGGTCGTGGGGTATTTCCGCAAGAAGAGGGATTCCCAACCGAGCGCAGAAACGGCCCACTTCCTTGTCGCCGATATCCGACCGGTTGATGACCACCCCCATCGGTATTCCGAGAGGAGCCACGGCATCCACCGCGATACTCAGATCGTGCAGACCAAAGGGTGTGGGCTCGGTCACGAGCATGATGAAATCCGACCCCGTTACCGTATTGATGACAGGACAGGATGCCCCTGGAGGCGCGTCGAGGATGGCCGTTTTCTTGGGATTGATCTTTTCTTTGACGGCCCTTATCAAAGGG
>JAZDOF010000421.1:0-4005 GCA_043799015.1 Pseudomonadota bacterium
AGGCCAGGCTCAGCAGTCCCCCGGCGGGTCCGCGAAGACTCAAGAAAGGCCGGCATCCCAGTCGAACAAGGTTTCCAACCAAGGTGGGGGAACACAGACGGGGACCCCTTCCATCGCGATGCCTCAGCCGGTGGAAATACCCCAAGGTCGGGATCCGCGGGCCGGTTGGGGTGCAGCTCTTGAAAGGCGGCCGCGAAGCGAACTCCCGCGGTGAAATATACCGGCCGGCGGCTCGTGCGTATCCCGGATGAGGACCTCACAGACGGAAGGCTCTCATCCGGAGACCCCTTCCCAAAAAACGAACCACGAAATGCGTTCCCATCCTCTATGCGCGAAATCGCCGAAGTCCGGCAGCTACTTGCGAGATCCGCAAGTAATTGGAAGTTCTTGGGGATGGGGGTCCTTCCCCCGGAAACGCATTTTCCATAGGAAGCTCTCAGCTATAAGTCGGCGTTCGCGTTATGCACGCCCATCTTGTTCACCTAGAGGTGCCGGCTGATGTCGGAGGATTCATCTAAAAAAGAAGCCTGTGGGATCTTTGCCGTTCACGGCGCGGATGATCCCGCTCAACTGATATACCTGGGACTCTATTCACTGCAACACCGTGGTCAGGAATCCGCCGGCATCGTCGTGAGCGACGGTATCGATGTGGATGCGCACAAGGGTATGGGGCTCATCGGGGACGTCTTCAAAGAAGATCGGCTCGCAAAGATGAAAGGGACCATGGGCATCGGGCATGTCCGTTATTCCACCACCGGTAGTTCCATGTTGCGCAACGCACAACCTTTTCTGGTGGAACAGATCGACCGAGTGTTCGCTCTGGGACATAACGGAAACATAGTCAATATCGGCGGGTTGCGCCGCAAGCTAGAGGCCCGAGGCGCGGTTTTTCAGACGTCCACCGATTCGGAGCTCATCGCTCACCTCATCCTGCATAAGAAGGGCTCCCTGGAAGAACGGCTCGTTAGGGTGTTCGAGGAATTGCGGGGCGCTTGGTCCGTGGTAATGCTTACGCCGGGCGGGATCCTGGCCGCCCGCGACCCCTTCGGGTTCCGGCCGCTTTGTATAGGCAAAAGGGGTGATGCAATAATCTTCGCGTCCGAAACATGCGCGTTGGACATAGTGGATGCGGAATACGTGCGGGACGTGGAGCCCGGGGAAATCGTCATAGCGGATCACAACGGACTCAGGTCCGTGCATTACGGTCGTAAGCCCAACCGGGCCATGTGCATATTCGAGTACATCTACTTTGCTCGACCCGATTCCATGATTTTCGAACACGGCGTTTACAATGTTCGCAAACAACTGGGCTTTCAGGCGGCCTTGGAGAACCCTGCTCCCGGTGCCGACATTGTCTGCCCAATGCCGGCTTCGGGTAATTACGCGGCCCTGGGTTTCGCACAAGGCAGCGGCCTGCCGTTCGAGTACGGCGTCATCAGGAATCACTATGTCGGACGCACGTTCATTCAGCCGTCCGCGGGCATCCGCAACCTAGGCGTCAGATTGAAGCTCAACCCCGTGAAAGAAGTACTCAAAGGGAAGAAGGTCGTGGTGGTTGATGATTCCGTGGTCCGCGGCACCACCAGCAAGCTGAGAACCAGAGCACTTCGGGAGGCCGGGGCCGGAGAAATCCACATGCGGATCTCATGCCCGCCCATACGCCACCCGTGCTTTTACGGCATAGACTTTTCCAGTAAGGGTGAGTTGATCGCGTGCAACAACACGGTTGAGCGGATATGCCAATTCATCGGCGCCGATTCATTGGCCTATCTCAGCCTTGAGAGCATGTTCAAGGCCATGCCGTGGCCCGCGGACCAATTCTGCACTGCGTGTTTCACCGGCAAATATCCGGTGAAGGTGACGGAAGACTCGACCAAGAACGTCCTTGAATGCAGGGCCGTCGACGGCATGAACTGGCCGTGAAGCTACGGGTCCCGGTGGTCGGGCGTGAGGGCGGAAAGAAATTGATGCCGGCGCTCAACGACAGCTTCCGCAGTAGCTTACGTAACACCGTACCGACGCGTAACCCATAAGGAATAGGCGGAATATGCTGCAGCGACTTTATGTGCACAATTTCAAATGCCTGGAAAACTTCGAGCTCGCGACCAAGGGAATACCCTCCGCTCTATTGATTGGAGAAAACGGCACGGGAAAGTCTACTGTTGCTAACGCATTGGAGGTTCTGCAAGGTATCGGCCGCGGCATGAATAGGGTAGGAAAGATGGTGCGCCGGCAGGATTTCGGTTTTGGGCGGACTGATCTACCGATGCGGTTTGAAATCGAGGTGTTGCTTGGCGGAAGACAGTGCGTTTACATCATAGCCTTTGAACTCACGGAAGAATTCAAAGAGCCCAGAGTTGCCGAGGAGAAACTGATCGTTGATGGGGCTCCCATCTACACTCGCAAGGAAGCGCAAGTCACCCTTCACGCAACGGCCGACCTTATCAAAGCTCAATTCTTGGTTGATCGGCATCTCGTGGCCCTTCCGATTATTCAGGACAAGTCCGCCAAGGACCCGCTTCATCTTTTCAAGACATGGCTTGCCCGTACCGTCATTCTGGCCCCGATTCCCGCCTTGATGACGGGAGATTCGGACTGTGAGAGTCTGGAGCCGAAACGGGACGCCTCGAACCTGGGCGAATGGTATTCGGGTTTGCTGAACGACTCTCCTGCCGCCTACACACAAATTGAGAAATATCTTCAAGATGTTATGCCCGATATTAAAGACTTCGTCAATCCGCTTTTCGGAAACGACTTTCGACGCATGATCGTTCGTTTCGAGAAGAATGCGGCGGAATTAGAGGTCCACTTCGCCGACTTGTCCGACGGAGAAAAATGCTTCTTTCTTTGTGCCGTAGTCTTGGCTGCAAACCCGTTCTATGGCCCTCTCTTATGCTTCTGGGATGAGCCGGACAACTATCTATCCCTTTCGGAGGTCGGGCATTTCGTAACGGCCTTGCGACGTGCTTTCGTAAACGGCGGTCAACTCCTGGCGACATCCCACAATCCCGAAGCCATACGGGAGTTTTCGGACGACAATACTTTCGTACTAGACCGAAAAAGCCATCTGGAACCGACTATCATCAGACGGCTCAGCGACATAGCCGTGACAGGAGATCTGGTGGATGCTCTGATACGTGGAGATGTCCGCCTATGAGCACCAACAAGTTCAAACCGCATCTATTTGTATTCCCCGACGATGATGCCAACCGCCAAATCGCGATCGGATTCAAACTGCATTCAAGGGTCAATAACCGAGTCCTTCAGGTCCTACCGCCTCCGGCCACCGGGCCTTACCCGCGTGTCCGATATCTTGGACCGGTACGCGGATTCCTTGGCCAGCAGGACGAAAACGGTCCCGGCCAGTGCGTCCGCGACATCCTTTGACGCGCCGGGGTGGTGGGGATGGTCAACCCGCGATTCCCCGTTCTTGAGGATGCGTCTCAGTTGTCTGAGTTCTCGATCGAGCGTCTCGTGCGGTGGAAATATCAGCCGCTCCTCCCGCAGTGCGTTCTTTGTTTCGAGGTAAGGGCGGATATCGGTGTCCACCGATAGGAAATCGCAATAGATCCCGTGTGTCCTCCATGTTTGCAGCACGGCCCTGGATGATTCGGCCCGGTCCGAAGTTGCGAACCTTATGTTGACGAGCCGGTTCAATTCCAGGCCGAGTTGAGCGACCAAACCCACGTCGATCTCTTCCCCTCGGATCGCCTTGATTCTTAGTACGCCGTCGATGAAGAAGATCGGGGCCCGAGTGTTCCCGGTCCGTTCGTACGCCCCCGTTCGCGGGTTGAATTGCTCCGATTCCTCCAATAGCCGGTAACCGTTGATCCGGCCCAGGGCCAAACCTGTGGCGTCTTCCGTCGCTGAAAGGTCTATACGAAGCACAAAGGGCACCTGGGGATCAAGGACGCAACGTTCGACGTAAGTGGGGTCGATAAGAACCCCCCAATCAGGCTTTTCCCCCGGCCCGAGCTTTCCGAACAGTTCAAGAAACGAGATTTC
>JAZDOF010000452.1:0-12942 GCA_043799015.1 Pseudomonadota bacterium
ACGACCGGCACAGGGCACCCCATGGAAGGCCGTGTTCTCGGGCAACGGCCTCTCCGTAACGGCACGTCCGGCGGATCGGGCACATCCGTAAACCGCGGTAGGCGCTAGGTCTCTGATCAGGCTTAAGTCTTTGAGGAACCCTTCCACTCCGTTCTCCCAAGAACCGGGTTCACTCACCGCTGTGCGGGGGCATTCGGATATGCAGGTGCCGCATTGCCTACATGCGGCCCCCCAGACGCCCAACGCGGATCGCGCGGAACCCGCGGAGACGTAAAAGGCTTGGTGGGGACAGAGACGATGGCAGGTCAGACATCGGATACAGTTCTCGCCTACGGAAATCGATTCCTTGATGTCGCCTTGTTCCACACGCATCATCCATGCCCGGGCTTTTACCGCAGCGGAGCGGGCCTGCCGAATGACTCCAAAGAGGTCGGTTTCACCCGTGACCTCGCCCACGGCGAATACGCCGTTTATGACGGATTGACCGGAGTGACGGTGAATGCTTTCCGAAAGAACGAACCCGTCCGGGTCCCTTTCGTCTCCCGTTATTTCGACCGCCTGCACCGGAACGGATTTGGGGTCCGGCCCCGTTGCCGCAAGAACCCTGTCGCATTCGATGGTCACGGGATCGCCGCCAAGCGCGGTGTCACGAACGGTCACGGTGAAAGCCGGCCGTGATGCCCCTTCGCTCGAGGATTTCTCGATCAAAGGAAGTTGTCCGGCGAACCGTAGGAATAGAACACCTTCCTGCTTGGCACGACCGTACAAGGACTCTCCGAACGAATGGAAAACCGGGGCATGACGCAATACGACGTATGACTCACCGCCGGAGTTCCTGTTACGGATGGCCTGTCCTATGGCGGCCATTCCCACCGCACCCGGCGATCGGTCAGGATAATCCAGCAGAAACACGCATCTCCCGGGGGCGCCTGAAATCCCCTCGGGCATCACCGACTCAACTCCCGGAGGGAGGGAAGAAGGCGGCGGGGAGAGGGCCAAGGAAGGGGCCGCGAATACGCTGCCGTACAGCGAGCTCGTCCCGTTCTCGAATGTCGTTTTGAAACCTGCTCCTTCGCGCCGGATGACGGGCCAAGAAAAGGCTTCCTCCCGCCGGGTCACCGACAAATTTCGATACAGGTCATCAACGAACCATGCCTTATCGAATTCGGGGTTCGGACTGTATAGGCAGTCGTCCGTGCGCCCGATTTCGGCCCAGGTTACGGAAATGTCCAGGTCGGTCAGCGCATTGACCGCCAAGAGAGCGGAAAGCCCTGCTCCGAGGACAAGGGCCTTCGGGGTCCGATCTACTTCCGCACCAATCGCCTGCGATGGCGGATTGTCGTTCCTTATGGTCATAATCTCTCCTGGTGCTTCAGATCCGAGATTATCGCCGCCGCCGTCCGCGCTCCTCGAAGGATTGTTTCCTCTATGGTCCCGGGTGCAGCGGCGGTTCCGGTAACGTAGACGCCCTTGAGGGAAGTTCGACCATCTCCCGTTAGCGACCGTTCTCGGAAAAACCCGAACGCGTCGCGGTCCAACCCCGGCAGGGATGCCGTAATCAGTGGATCCGAGCCGGGACGTTGCCCCACGGACAGCACCACCCGATGGTACGACTCCCTCGTGTTTCGGCCGTCCTCTTCTCTCACGATCGTCGGTAGCCCATCCGGTCCGGCCGTGATTTCGCCCGGTACCCCCTGTCTCAGCCTTATGCCTTTCTCCACGGCCTCAGCCTGAAGCGTGGAGGCAAATTTACCCGCCACCTGGAGATCGACGTAAAAGATCGTGACATCGCAGTCCCGATCGTGATGAACGAGCTTGAGGGCCGTTCTTAATGCCGCGCGGCAGCAGTATTGAGAACAGTAATCCGCCCCGCCTGCGGCATCTCTTGATCCGATGCATTGAAAAAAGGCGATGCGCGGCCTTTCTGCGATTCCCTCAAAGAAGCAGGCAAGGTTATCGGCTCGCATCAACGCGCTTATCTCCGCCAACGTGTGGACCCCGGCTATTTGTCCATAACCGAGGAATTCCTTTTCCGTCGGATCGTACGGGACGAAGCCCACGGCCAAGGCCAAAGCCGAGGCATCCAGGAGGACCTCTTTGCCGCCGCCTGTCGGAGTAATTGATATTCTTCGGGCTCCAGTCTCAATCTGAACCGCGTTTTTGAATTCGTGCCCGAGTACCAAGTCTATGTCGGTTCGCGACTCCACGTCGGCCGCCAAGTCATGGGCGGCACAGACGAAACATCCAGTGCAAGCGTCCGTCGCCATGCAGGCCCATTGTCGCGCGTGCCCGCCCAACCGTTCCTCTCTGTCTACCACTATGCTCCGAATGCCGTTCTCGGACAGGGATAGAGCCAGACTCAAGCCTGCCGGACCGGCACCAATTATCACCACAGGTCTGTGCATAATCATTGGGGATTATTCCTTCACCATAAGCCGTGACGCCATTATACCCATAATTGAGGTTTGAGAAACGGCTTTCCTTCAGCGTAGAGAATTTCCCGTCGGCACATGCCGAGCAGCCACTTCTCCATCCGCGCCGCCCAAAGCCCTTCATTGCTTGGTCCGACAACCGGATGGCGCAGACATTTGCCGCATCGAGTTGTTTCACACGTTCGGCTGATTAGGCCGGTACGTTCAAATGGGTGGCCAAGCCTTACTCATATATGGTAAAATGCCATATATCGCGGATAGGTTACCTTTGTGCCCCTAGGAAGGGCGAACCACCCCCTGTAATCCTTGGATCGGCGACGCAAGACGACAAATGGACCCTAGACCCCGGATTCTCATCGTAGAAGACAGCCGCCTTCAGGCCAGAAGGCTCAAGGAATTCCTGGAGCAACACGGGTTTCACGTGATCCTCGCGTTCAACGGTCAAGAGGGCTTGGAAGCTGCACAGAAGCACAAACCGGACCTAATATTAACTGATGTGGTTATGCCGGTACTGGACGGTTTCAGGATGTGCCGCGCCCTAAGGAACGAAAAGACGCTCGAAGATATACCGGTCGTCATGGTCACGTCCATGTCCAATCCTGAAGATGTCCTGCGCGGGCTGGAAGCCGGAGCCGACAGTTATGTCAGTAAGCCGTACGAAGGAAAGGTACTTATATCACGGATCCGTGACGTGCTGCTCCTTCCTCGTTTGCCCAGAAGTGAAGAATCAGCCAAGAAACTTCAAGTGGTCCTCGGCGGAAAACGATACGTGATCCACGCGGCGCGTCAGCAGATATTGAGCCTGCTTCTGTCCACCTATGAGGACGCGGTCCTCCAGAATCTTAAACTTCGAGAAATGCGGGCCAAGTTGGTATCTTTCAACGAGACCCTGGAAAAGAAAGTGGCGGAACGAACCGCGGCACTCCAAAAGGAGATCGCTGAACGCAAGAGAACCGAGAAAGAAAAGGAAAAACTTATCGCGGAGCTCACCGCGGCCCGGGATGCTCTTCATTTCAAGGCGACTCACGACGACCTCACCCGCCAAAGGAATCGCCCCGCCATAATCCGTACGCTGAGAAACGAACTGGCAAGATCAAAGAGAGAAGGAGTCGCGGTCTCGGTCATAATCATGGATGTGGACCACTTCAAACGCGTCAACGACAACCATGGTCATCTTGCCGGAGACGGGGTTTTGCGAGGGGTGGCACAAAGAATAGCCTCCGAAATGCGTCCTTACGACTCGGTCGGCAGATATGGGGGGGAAGAGTTTATCGTCGTACTGCCCGGTTGTGATCGGGAAGGGGCTAAGCAGGTGGGGGAACGTCTGCGACGCTCATTCTCCGACCGGCCCATAACGACTCCCGAGGGCGAGTTCGGGATCACGATGAGCCTTGGCGTCACCACGGTAGACGGCGGTGCCGGCCCTGACGTGGATGAAGTAATAAGGCAGGCCGACACGGCCCTCTATCGTGCCAAGAATGCCGGGCGCAACCGGTTTGAATGTTCCTGGGAAAGCGGAAGCGATAAGCCGGCAAGGCATTTTGTCTCACTGGTTCCCGTACATTAGAATAATTGGGCCGGGCGTGCTGTGGGCCGCCTAGAATGAACGACGATCGAGCGTGCGATATTGGATCGCCTCGCCCACATGAGAGGGGCCGATATCGGGAACGCCGTCAAGATCGGCAATGGTTCGTGCGATTTTCAGCACACGATGGTACGCCCGCGCGGACATGCCGAGCTTATCCACCGCTTTCTCCAATAGACTCGTCGCTTCCCGACCCAGGGCGCAGTGCTTCTTGATGAGGCGCGAGCCCATCTGCGCGTTGCAATATATGTCCGCGCCCTTCAGCCTCTCGAGCTGTACCCGCCGTGCCGTGTTAACGCGGCCTCGGATGGCTTTGGATGGTTCACCATCGGGGGCCTTGGTGAGGTCCCGCCACTCCAGGCCCGGAACCTCCACTTGAATGTCGATCCTGTCGAGAAGCGGTCCCGATATTTTGCTCCAATACTTCCTGACGGACTCCCTCGGGCATTGACACTCGTGCCTCGGGTCACCGCGGTATCCGCAAGGGCAGGGATTCATGGCCGCCACCAGCATAAAACGTGCCGGAAACGTGAGTGACAGTTGTGCGCGAGAGATGGTGACAAGCCCGTCTTCCAGGGGCTGACGCAAAACCTCCAAAACGTTCTTTCGGAATTCCGGCAACTCGTCGAGGAAAAGCACCCCGTTGTGAGCCAAGGAAACCTCGCCGGGCCTTGGTATTACTCCGCCTCCTATGAGTCCCGCGTCGGACACCGTATGGTGGGGCGACCTGAATGGTCTCACGGTCATCACGGAGCCGTTGCGGCCGAGCAAGCCCGCGGATGAGTATATCCGGGTGGTTTCAAGGGCTTCCTCGAATACCGGTTCCGGGAGAATGCTTGGAACCCGCTGCGCGATCATGGTCTTGCCGGACCCCGGTGGGCCCAGCATAAGGACGTTGTGGCCCCCGGCGGCTGCGACTTCCACTGCTCGCTTGGCATATTCCTGGCCCTTGATCTCGCTGAAATCGATGGGGTATTGCCCCAGGGCCCCTATCTGTTCCGCCATGCTCAAATGAATAGGCTCAAGTGAGGACCTGCCGGTAAGAAAGCCCGTCGCGTTCAGGAGGCTCGACACGCCGTACACCTCTATACCCTCGACCACGGCCGCCTCTTTGGCGTTCACTTCCGGGAGTATGATTCCTTTGAGCCCGAGGTCCCTCGCTGCCAGGGCAAGGGAGAGGGCGCCGCGCACCCACTTTACCCGCCCGTCCAGGGCCAATTCGCCGACCAAGAGATAATCTTTGAGACGTTCGGGAGCCAGCATGGAAAGGGCCGCAAGAACGCCGACCGCGATGGGGAGATCAAATCCGGAACCCTCTTTACGCAGGTTGGCGGGCGCCAAATTCACCACTATCCGTCTCGGAGGGACGGGAAAACCGCTGTTGTATATGGCCGATTTTACTCGGGCCGCGCTTTCCTTGACAGCGTTGTCAGGAAGCCCCACCACGATCATCGACGGCATGCCGCCGCCGAAAACGTCTATCTCGACTTCCACGGGATGGGCTTCTATTCCGATCACGGCACCGGTGTGAATGAGCGCCGGCAACGACTTCCCTCCTGTACAGGGCAAACTTTACGGTCAGGTCTATGGCAGGAACTCAGCCGGAGCCGGCCTTCCTACAACGCCTAACTCAATTCCCAAGATGATTCGCCCGATCCGCTGATGCCTTTGGCATACAAAGCGAAGTCGTCCGGATTGGTGGCCGCATCCAGGGCCGTCTCGTACGTAATGTGTTTCTGCTTGAACAGCATCATCAGAGACTGGTCGAATGTTTGCATGCCGTAATTGACATGACCGTCATGTAAGGCGTCTCGGATTTCTCGGGTCCTTTTCTCGTCCGAAATGCACTCCCTGATGCGAGCGGTGGACACAAGCACTTCCACGGCCGGCGCACGTCCCTTCCCATCAATCTTTGTAAGCAATCTCTGTGAAATAACCCCTTTGAGAATGCCCGAGAGCTGCAACCGAACCGAAGCTTGGTGCTCGATGGGGAAGGCCGATATGATACGACCGACGGTTTCCGTGGCATCCAGTGTATGAAGGGTACTGAAGACCAGGTGGCCGGTTTCCGCGGCGGCCATGGCGATCTCTATGGTCTCCAGATCTCGCATTTCTCCCACCAGGATGACGTCGGGGTCTTCCCGGAGGGCCGCGCGGAGGGCATTTTGAAAGGAAATCGTATCCTGCCCTACTTCACGTTGATTAATGATGCTCTTTCTGTCGCGATGAAGGAATTCGATCGGGTCTTCAATAGTCACAATATGACAATTTCTGTAGGAGTTAATGTGATTTATCATAGCGGCCAGGGTAGTGGATTTCCCGGAACCGGTGGTGCCGGTAACCAAGACCATACCGCGGTTCTCCATTGCTATCTTTTCCACGATCGAAGGCAGATTCAAGTCCTTCAGAGCGGGCGGATCGGTGGGAATCGTCCGAAGCACCATCGCAATGGTGTCCCTTTGGGAGAATACGTTCACGCGGAAACGACCCAACTTCGGCACGCCGTAAGCCATATCCAATTCTTTGGTCTTGGTGAAAATCTCCCTTTGCCGCTCGTTCATTATGGAAAGGGCCACTCGCTTGATTTCATCGCCTGTAAGACGGTCCTGTCCTCTCACGGGTTGCAACGCGCCGTTACATCGAAAAACAGGGGGTAGCGGGACCTTGAGATGTATGTCCGACGCCCCCATTTCCACTGCCTTTCTCAAGAGCTGGTCAAGGTCCATAGCTACTCTCCGTCTGTAGTTCCGGGATCACCTTCCTCCGAACCTTCAACCTGGTTGCCGCCGGCGATCCCCATTTTTTCCAGCAATCGGGCTCGGAGGCTGGTGATAAGCTCAGCATTTTCTCTCAAATAATTCTTCGCGTTCTCCCGGCCCTGCCCCAATCGGTCGTCACCATAGGAATACCATGCCCCGGACTTGTCGATAAGCCCTTGATCCACCCCTAAATCAAGGAGCTCTCCGGCAATGGATATTCCCTCATTGTACATTATGTCGAATTCCGCTTGACGGAACGGAGGAGCCAGCTTGTTCTTGACCACCTTCACCTTGGTGCGGGAACCGGTGACTTCTTCACCTTCCTTCACCTGCCCTACCCTACGTATGTCCAACCGCACGGAGGCATAGAACTTCAACGCGTTTCCCCCGGTGGTGGTCTCGGGATTTCCGAACATCACACCTATCTTCTGTCTTATCTGGTTGGTGAAGATAACCGCGGTGTTGGAGCGCGCTATGGCCGCGGTAAGTTTTCGGAGCGCCTGAGACATCAGCCTGGCCTGAAGTCCCATGTGAGCGTCCCCCATTTCCCCTTCGATCTCAGCCCGAGGCACAAGCGCGGCCACCGAGTCGATCACCACTACGTCCATGGCCCCGGACCGGACGAGTATCTCGGTGATCTCAAGGGCTTGTTCCCCGGAATCGGGTTGCGATACGAGGAGCTCATCCGTGTTGACCCCAAGTCGTCTGGCGTAGTGTATGTCGAGGGCGTGTTCCGCGTCGACGAAGGCGGCCAGACCGCCAAGCTTCATAGCCTCCGCTATAATGTGCAGGCAGAGGGTTGTCTTCCCCGACGACTCCGGCCCGAATATTTCGATAATCCTTCCTCTGGGAATGCCCCCCACTCCAACGGCTATATCGACGCCCAAGGAGCCTGAAGGAATCACGTCAACGTTACGGATCTTTCCTCCGGGGCCCAGCTTCATTATCGACCCTTTGCCGAACTGCCTCTCGATTTGGCCTATGGCCATCTCCGCGGCCTTCTCTTTTTCAGTCGCCGAAAGAGAGCCCGGCGTGTTTTCTCGTCCCTTCGCAGACTTGGCCATGGGATCACCTACTCTCCGTGTTCCATCCTTACGTCGGTCCTAGGCACACAAGTCCCGGTTGCCGGTTCGGCGAACCGTCCGTCCCTAGGGGCCTTCCAACTAATCCGGTCAATGTGTTTCCGGTCTTCTACAGATATACCGTACCTTCGGCAGGGAGCAAGCGGAATCCGTCCCGTGCCCGACGCCCGTAAAGACAAGCGAGGCTTTTCTGGACAAAGATTCCGGTAAAATGATACTATTCATTCAAGACCTTTGGTAGAGAACCGTTTGAAACATCCGGCCCCGAGTTCATGTAAACGCTCCATGCATCTGATTTCCGCAAGCAGAAGGACAGATATACCGGCTTTTCACGCGGACTGGTTCATGAACCGCATCAGGACCGGAAGCGTCCGGGTGGTTGCCCCGTTCGGCGGGCGTGTTCATGACGTATCCCTGAAAAGGGAGGACGTAACTGCCGTGGTGTTCTGGACCAAGAACGCCGCCCCGTTGCTCCCTCACCTTCAGGAGCTCACCGACATGGGTCATTGCTTTTCATTTCTCTACACGGTAAACAATTACCCGGATTATTTGGAACCCCGTGTGCCCAAGACATGTCAAAACTTAGAGACAATCGAGACAATTTGCCGGCGGTACTCCACGACGGTTTTTCGTTGGCGTTACGATACGATAGTGCTGACCGAACGGCTGGACCGTGCCTGGCATATTAATAATTTCACACAACTTTGCAAAGTGATGTCGGGATTTACGGACCATTGCATAACGAGTTTCTGCGATTATTATAGAAAAACCATCAGGAATATGAATCGCTATGCCCCCGATTTTCGGGTGCCGACGCCGGAAGAGTGCGGCTCCCTGGCGGAGGAAATGGCCGCCATAGGCCGAGATCACGGCATCAGTTTACTCGTTTGTGCGCATGACTTTTTGCTTGGCCCCGGTACGGCGAAGGCCCGATGTATTGATCCGGGGTACTTGACCAAAGTGGTGGATACGGAGGACAGGAGGACGGCTTTGGCAAAGTCGGACAGAGCACCAAGCCGCAAGGGATGTGCTTGTGTTTCATCCAGAGACATCGGAGCTTACGATACTTGCGGACATGGATGCGCGTACTGCTATGCCAACGCGGATCCCGAAAAGGGGCAGCGTAACATCGCCCATTTGACTCCGAACCTACCGAGTCTGAGTCCGACGCCGGCTAAATGGCCCTCGGACGGTTCATGAGCCGACGCATAGTGATTCAACGTGTTCTTCATCGCGCGGCGGTTGGAAGGTCTAATGCAAGAGGCTAAGTCGACGGAGTCCCCCATACCGGAAATCGACCTCGACCATCTGTCGTGGGATGGGCCGGTTTCGCCCTATATCTTTTGGGAGCGAGACTCTAAAGCCGGCCTGTGGCCTGACCGGCCCGAACACGACGAGGACGAAGCCTTCGCTCAGTTGGAGGATCTCGAAAGTGAGGTGGAGTATGAGACCTGCTCTTCCTCCCCAGCCGCCCAGGGCAACCTCGACCAGACCCTCCTGAATCCCACTTACAGGAAATACCTCAAATACGCCCTCCTTGTTTCAATACTGCTTCATGCAGGAATCGCGGCAAGCATGGTGCGATACGGCTACTTCGATTCACCTCGCAACGCACTAAAGCCCGGGGAAAAGGTAACCCAGGTCAGGCTGGTGGACTTTCCGGATCCCCCAAAGCAGGAAGAGCCGCCGCCGGCCGAGGCATCCGCCATCTCGGATCGGAACCATACGGCTAAGATTGTGAGGATGCCTAAGATACCGGTTACGCCTTCCCCGGAGCCTCCACCGCCGCCGCCGGCCGAACAGGACCGGCCGGAACCCCCGGAACCGGCCGCTCCCGTGGGCAAAGTGGAACCCCAGGAACAGCGATTGGCCGCACTGCAACCGCCTCTGGCCCCCGAGGAGCTCGTGAATCAGGAACCGGACCCGGTGAAGGAAGAGAAGGCGGAAAAGAAGGTCCAAGCAAAGAAGCCGGCCGAAAAGAAGAAGCCCTCCAAACCGGAACAACCTGCGGCCCGCCAAGCTAGGGCCGTTGTGCCGAAATCCCACAAGGACCTTCTGCCCAACAGCAGTGAGATAGAGCGTGTGGTGACCGGCCAAGTCGGGCCCAGGGACTTCTTTGAACAAGGCACCCCCGACGAGCCCATTGTGGATATAAACACCCGGGATGACAAATTCTTTTCGTATCTGCTTCACTTGAAACGAAAGATACAGGAAGTATGGGTTTACCCGCGCGTTGCCGCCCAATCGGGGGTCGCAGGGCAATTAACCCTTGAATTTCTCATCGCGCGGGACGGTCAACTGGTCGGCGTGAGCCTGCTGGATTCCTCCGGCCATTCCATCCTGGACGAATCGGCCATCGCGGCAATACGATCCGCGGCCCCGTACCACAAGTTCCCCGATCGCATGAAGGCCAAACGCCTCCGTATCCGGGCAAATTTCATCTACATTACGCAACGTTCCTTCGGGAGGATCATGTAGAGGACCGCCGTCGGTGCCCCCGATGCCGGTGAGTGAGGAAAGACGCGCCAATAGTAATCGTCGTAACGAGGAGCGCCGCGAACTTTCAATTTCCTACCCTGCCGATTCCCGTACGTTGAAAACATTCAGAACACGGTGACCCACGGCCGATCAAACTTCCCGCGGATCGTCGTCATCACTCTCCCTGGCTCTCCAGAAGCTTCTTATAGGCTTGAGCCGTCATGAGGCCCGCTTTCTCATCCGGATCCGCTGGGTCTACAACTACCAACCAGCCGTCTCCGTAGGGATCGCTTGTGAGGACTTCGGGCGATTCAAGAAGCGCCGTGTTACTCTCGATAACCACCCCGGATATGGGCGCGATCAAATCGGTGACCGCCTTGCTGGTCTCTACGACGCCGAATGGGGAATCTCTCGTGATGCTCGATTCAGGCTCGGGGAGCTCGACATAATCAGCGCCCCCGAATTCTTCTCTCGCGTAATCGCTGATGCCCACCGTCGCTGTTCCGTCATCAAATTTTACCCAGATATGATACTCCGAATAAAGGCGATCAGAGGGAATATCCATTATGCTACCTCCAATTGGCCGGCAACCTGTAGCTTACCCGGAGGCATCGGCCCCGGGATAAGCATCGGCTTGGTCCCAGGGCCGATCGTGCCGTGTTGGGGACCCCTGACCCTCGGCTGATCCGCCGGAGGGCCGAACAATATTGCCCAATACGGTAGCGTGTGTCAATTGCTCGGCGCAGGGGACGCCGCCGGGATCGGGCACTTGAAAGATCGGGCAGCATCAAGTATCATTTCTATAAGCATAGATGCCGGTTCTCGTTTGAGGAACGCGGCCTCGATGTGAATTGTTTTTTTTGTCGTAGGAGTGGGCTCAGGCCCGCGGATATTGCACTCAAGGGGACTATAGATGCGGGTTCGTTGCTGGTTCGCCATGTCTGCGATCGTGGTTCTCGGATTTTCTCACCCGTGTTCGGCAGGCGAAGTCGCCGGCATTTTGGTGAGGATAGACCAAGAAACCGTAACGCTTCACGGCTGCGACAACCGCAAGTTGGTATTGCGGGTTACCGAAAAGGCTAGACTGACTGCCGCCCAATACCTCGGAATGACCGTCACCGTCGGGACCAGCAACGACGGCGAAAACCGCGCCGTGGTATTCCGCCCCTGGACTCCCAAGGCTTCCAACTGACATCTTTTCTCACTATCCCGCCGCCCGACTCCACAGCGTTGGATTAGGACCTCGGCGAGCCTCCGAGACAGCCTTCATATCAAAGACGGTGTCGTCGTTGTTTTATTTTCTTAGAACCACGCAGGTTGTGAAGAAGAATGCAACGGCTTTCACCCCCGGGAGGTAACCATTCACTCTTGTGGGGCAGGCTTTCCAGCCTGCCGAGATCGCACTAAGAAAATTCGCAGGCTAGAAAGCCTGCGCCACGTTGAGATTGGAATTTCCCCCTCGTAAGTGAATGGTTACCGGCCGGTATGCGTTCAAGCGCGACCGCCGGTGGCAACAGGACGACCTGAAGACCGAACGATAGCGTAGAGAATTCTGAAATCGGCAACTAGTATTGCATCTCGGTACCGACGAAGAAAGATGTACCCATAAACCCAACTCAGGACAATGGTGAAATACGCCGATGAACGGACCTCAACCCCTCCCAAGGGAGCACCCGCCGGCCGATGATCAGCCCGATCGCTTACGCCAAGCCCTGGCGGTGGGGTTTGAACTGGCCCGCAACGCAGTTAGAGCACGTACCCTGGATGAGGTGCAATTCGTCCTCGTCAACGACACAAGGGCGCTGCTCCCCTTTGACCGGGCGTTCCTGCTGGCTCACTTCGGAGGTCGCTCCGAGCTGGTGGCGGCAAACAACCAGCCGAAACCGGAGCCCAAGAGCGAGGTAGTCCACAGGATCAATGAACTGGCGCCCGCCTTGCGACCCATCAGCAAGGCCTTGGTGCTTTTCCGGAATGGACGGCCGGCGGAAGACATGCCGGAGGACCTTGCACGCTCGCTCAACGATTATGTCGATTATTCGGGTTGCCTGTGTCTGATAATCGCACCGCTTTCGGTTTACGATAGGGTCGTAGGGCACCTGTTCCTGGAATTCTATGGCTCCAACGCTCCGGGAGAGGTTGAAACCCTCACCCTCATGAACATGGTCCCCTTTCTCGGATCCGCTTTGGCCGACAAATGGGGCCTAGAAAACGAAAACGCGGCCGGTAAGGCATTCTTCCGACAAATCGGCGATGAGAGCGGTTCCCGCAAGAGGGCCGCGGCAGTCAAGGTTCTGATGCTCTTGGTCCTTATTGCAGCGATCGTTGCCGGCTTCCATCTTCCCGTCACCCTCAAGATAGCGGGCAGGGCGGAAGTCGTGCCGGATTACGAGTATTATGCATATGTTCAGATGGACGGCATTGTTGAAAGCGTGTCCGTCAAAGAGGGCGAATTCGTCAAGAAACATCAGGTGGTGGCCGAGCTGGAATCAAAGGAGATAGACTACAAGATCAGGGAAGCCGCACGCCTCCTTGAAAGTCATCGGGCCGAATTCGAGATCCTGAGGAACCTAGCGGCGGAGAACCCTCAGAAGATGGCTGAGAGTCAG
>JAZDOF010000484.1:0-2422 GCA_043799015.1 Pseudomonadota bacterium
CGCAAAAGAGCATAGATGTCGGATGCTTGCTCTTCGGTCAACTGAGTCAGATCGTAGAGATGCTCTTCCGATTTGGACGCTAAGCCCAAGACCTTGGGCGATAACAGCAATAACCATTGCCCATCGTATTTGATAAAACCACGGTAGGAACGATTTACCGCTCTCCACACCAGCTTGGGATCATCACGCATTGCATTGAACGTTTTCACATCAACAATGATCCACGGCAATCCGGTCCGATGCTCTGCTACCAAGGCGTCTGCTTGGATTCGAAGAGGCAAGCTGAGCAAAAACTCGAAGAAGATAGTCGACCCCTCATATCCCAAAATCTCCATAAACTTGGGAAAAACTGTGGTCAGGAGCGTTGTGTGGTCAGCCGTAATTTGCTTGGGTAGCGTTTTCAGGTAATCATATAGTTCATGTTCTTTCATGTACCTTCCCCGCATAGGAGGTCGTCCGTCTGCAGATGTGGCCATCCCTCCCCGGCCCTATAGTGCTTCTCCTGGCGACTCCTTTATGGTGTACGTCACCCCGCCGTCCCTACGCCTTCTTTATTTTCACTACCGAAAGCCCTGCGGGGTTTATGCCGGCTCCCCGGGTCTTACTGAACGCCGACTCGATATTGTCCACGGTGGTGGGGTTCGAAGCGAAATACATGCATCCGAAGCCGGCGGCCAGAGCCACGGTACCGGGCTTGACTCCGGGGACCGTCTGGGCTTTGCCCTTCAGCTTGGTCTTTCCATCGGGAGTTTCGATGACTATGGCATCAAGCTCCTTTATGCCGAGCCTCTTTGCATCCGAGGAATTGATCATGACCCGGTTCTCGGGCATGACTTCCAGCAGCCAACTGTTCAATCCCGATCTGGGTGATCTGCGGAAAGGCAGAGAATAGGTTATGAGCAGGAAGGTTCCCGGGTCCGACGCCGACGGCGGGGCTTTGACCTCGATCACGGGCGGCTTGTAAGGTCCGGATGCGGTCTTGGTCTCCGCGGGGCGTGAATGCCCGGGGAGGAATATCCCTCCTCGTTCGAAGACCTTGCGGGAGAATTCATCGGTGGCAGGCACCGGAAGCTCGGACTCGTTCATGGCTTCAAGAACCTTGGTTAGGGTAGGCGGATAGAAGTCCCACGCGGTCTTGATCCGGCCCTTGGCGTCGGGTTCGAATCCCGGCACGCCGCACCGTGCGGCCAACTGGAAGACCACGTCTTCCATGGGCTTGGTTTCGGGAAGGATGGGCGCATAGACCCCCGTCAGAGGATCAAAGGCCCCCACCACCGGCGTTCTCACCCCCACGCCCGGAACCGCTACCGAGGCCGGAGACGCGCAAATATCCCAGCGTTCGAGATACGTGGTGTCGGGCAGTATGTAGTCGGCAAGCGCGGATGTTTCGGTAACCTCGCGGTCGATCGCGACGAAAAGCGGTACCTTTGCCCGGTCACCGAAATAATCCGGCCCCGAAGCGGGGTCGTCGTAAACCGGATCCGCGTCCCAATTTATCAGGGCCTTTGCCGGGGATCCGTAAACAACGGCGTCCTCGTCTTTGACCGATTGCCCGAGCACTTTGCGTTCGGCTGTTTTCAGAAAATCGGGGCGAGACCCCATGAGCCCGCCGGAGCCGGGCACTGACCCCACCATCAGGTTCAGAGTCAGAACGACCTTGGCAGTTTCAAGGCCGTTGGGCTTGGACAGTATTCCTCGGCCCGGAATGACCGCGCTGTACTTACCTTCATCGGTAAGCCGGTGAGCCAGTGCTCGAACGGTGTCCACCGAGACCCCGCAGTCGTGGGCGTAATCCGCGACTCCACGTTCCGATACGGTTCTCCGTAGACCTTCGTTCGGGAAGGTTATGGAGCCTGAATGATATTCCGCCAGGGCCCGCATGATTCCCAACGCCAGCCACAGATCGCGTCCGGGTGTTACGGGCACCCATTGATCCGCTTTGGATGCCGATGTGGAGAGCCTCGGATCCACCACGGCCCACTTGAAGCCTGGGCTGCTCGTCCGGGCTTCGGCGATTTCCCGTGCCAGCGATACCAGCGGTACGCCGGAATCGAGGGGTGCATCCCCAAAGCTCAGCACAAACCTTGCATTCCTGTAGTCGGCCTCCACGGGTCCGGTCCCAGGACCGAATACATCTTCCGCGGCCAAACGGGCAAGATCGGCCTGCACGGAGCCACGGTCCCGCATCAGTTTTCCGGATGGGAATGCCGAAACGAAGCCCCGAAGAAAAGTCAACGCTCCCCAATCCGCCTGTCCCGCGAGGACTCCCAAGCCGGAGCCCCGTTCCCTAATCAGCTTCAGTCCGTCAACCGGCCCCTCTCCGAACAGATCACCGCCATGGACTATCTGTTGAAACGCCTCATCCCAAGATACCGATTTCCACTTTCCCGAACCGCGTGGCCCGACACGTTTCAGGGGTTTT